>JAYRZH010000133.1:0-7356 GCA_041916555.1 Chitinophagaceae bacterium
GCCCGATTGAAGACCGAATTGAGGAATAAACAACTCAGCGTATAACTGAACGACCGCATGCGGTAGTTAAAACAATAGAAAATGACCGAAAGAAATTTGCGTAAAACAAGAATTGGGGTGGTAACCAGCAACAAGATGACTAAAACTGTCACCGTTGCCGTGGAACGTAAAGTAAAACACCCCATCTATGGTAAGTTCGTAAAGAAAACTACCAAGTTCCATGCTCACGATGAAAAAAATGAGTGCAGCATTGGTGATGTGGTACGGATCATGGAGACCCGCCCCCTCAGCAAAACAAAGCGCTGGAGAATGGTGGAGATCGTGGAGAAAGTGAAGTAAGCAGTTGCTAGCTACTAGCGCTAAGTTATTAGCAATAGCAACCAGGTACATAAAATTGAATAAATGCCAAAAGCTGTCAATCAGCTAAAGGCCAACAGCTAAAAGCCAAAAGCTCAAAAATATGATTCAGCAAGAAAGCAGGTTGAACGTAGCCGATAACAGTGGAGCCAAAGAAGTTCTTTGTATCCGTGTGCTGGGAAACAGCGGCCAGCGCTATGCCAAGATCGGCGACAAGATCGTTGTGACCGTAAAGGATGCGATTCCTGCCGGTGGTATTAAAAAAGGCACCGTGGCCAAGGCCGTTATTGTTCGCACCACCAACAAGCTCCGCCGGAAGGATGGTTCTTACATCCGTTTCGATGACAATGCTGTGGTATTGCTGAACCAGGCCGATGAACCCCGCGGCACCCGCATCTTCGGGCCTGTAGCCAGGGAATTGCGTGATAAGGGATATATGAAGATTGTATCACTGGCCCCTGAAGTGCTTTAATAAAATGAACTAACCGGGTTTCACCCATAATGATAAAATGATGAAATCAAGATTTAAACCCAAGTACAATATTCGCAAAGGCGACAACGTGGTGGTCATCACCGGCGATGACAAGGATTTGACCAAACCCCGCCTGGTAAAAGAAGTACTGGTGGAAGAAGGCAAAGTGATCGTGGAAGGCGTGAACATCATTTCCCGCCACACAAAACCCTCTGCCCAGAATACCACTGGAGGCATCATCAAGAAAGAAGCCCCCATCCATATCAGTAACGTGAAATTGTGGGATGCCGCCCAAAAGGCAGGCGCCAGGGTGAGCCGGGTCAGAAAAGAAGGTAAGACCGAACGCGTATTTAAAAAAGTTAGCAAAACCAAGGGAGGTAAAAAATGAGTACCGTAAAATATGCTCCGCGCCTGGCGGATAAATACAAGAAGGACGTTGTTCCCGCCCTGGTAAAGAAATTCTCTTATACCACCGTCATGCAGGCCCCCAAGCTGGAGAAGATCTGCCTGAACAGGGGAGTCAATGGCGCCGTAACAGATAAGAAGCTGGTGGATATCGCCATCGACGAACTGACCACCATCACCGGTCAAAAGGCTGTGGCCACCATGTCGAAGAAGGATATCTCCAACTTCAAACTCCGGAAGAACATGCCTATCGGCGCCCGGGTTACCCTGCGTGGTGATAAAATGTATGAATTCCTCGACCGCCTGATCTCCGTGGCCCTTCCCCGGGTGCGTGACTTCAAAGGCGTCAACGAAAAATCTTTCGACGGCCGTGGTAACTATACCATGGGGGTGACCGAACAGATCATCTTCCCCGAGATCGATATCGATAAAGTGAATAAGATCACCGGTTTGGACATCACTTTTGTGACCACCGCCAATACCGATGAAGAGGCGTATGAATTGTTAAAGGAATTGGGTATCCCTTTCCGTAACGCAGGTAAATAATTAAGAAACAAAAACGAAAAGAATAACTCATGGCTAAAACTTCCGTCAAAGCCAGGCAACAGAAAAGAGAGCGCATGGTCGCCCAATATGCTGAAAAGCGTGCCGCTTTAAAAGCTTCCGGTGACTGGAAAGCACTTGATGAATTGCCTAAGAATTCTTCCAAAGTTCGGTTGAAAAACCGTTGCCAGTTGACTGGCCGTCCTAAAGGATATGTCCGTTTCTTCGGCATCTCCAGGGTAGCCCTTCGTGATATGGCGCTGAATGGAAAGATCCCCGGCTTGAAAAAAGCAAGCTGGTAATCCAGGTGAAAAGTGGATGGTCATTGGTGAATTGGAATTCACTATTGACACACAACAATAGATGTTGGAATAAAATAATAAACTGATAATCGTTATAAAATGGTAACAGATCCTATTGCAGATTTCCTGACCAGAATCCGTAATGCGCAGATGGCTGGACACCGGATCGTTGAAATCCCGGCTTCCAACCTGAAAAAACGCATGACTGAAATCTTGTATGCCCAGGGATATATCCTGAAGTACAAGTTTGAAGCGGACAATAAACAGGGTCTTATCAAGATCGCGTTGAAATATGATCCCCAAACCAAGCAGCCTGCTATCCAGAGCCTGGAAAGGATCAGCCGTCCCGGTCTGCGTCAGTATGCCAAACCCGCCGATTTCCGTCGCGTGAAGAATGGTCTGGGTGTAGCCATCCTGTCCACCTCCAAAGGGGTAATGACTGATAAGGATGCCAAAGCCCAGAATGTGGGTGGTGAAGTTCTTTGCTACGTTTACTAAGAAATCCGTTGCCAATACATTAAGCCGAACCTATACCCGGCTGACCGGTTGACAACTTACTAATCATTTATAAAAAAGAGCAAACATGTCTCGTATAGGAAAAAAACCGATCACTGTTCCCGCTGGAGTTACCATCTCCGTGGCCAACGACAACACCCTGACCGTAAAAGGTCCCAAGGGTGAACTGAAACAGGCCATTGACCGTGATATCAAAGTGGAAGTGAGCAATAATGAAGTAACCTTTGGCCGTCCTACAGACCAGATCCGCCACCGTGCCCTGCACGGCTTGTACCGGGCCCTGGTTGCCAATATGGTTAAAGGGGTGACTGATGGCTTTAAGCGCGACCTCGAACTGATCGGTGTGGGTTTCAAGGCATCCAACCAGGGCAACCTGTTGGACCTGTCCCTGGGTTTTTCCCACAATATCATTTTTGAAGTACCCAAAGAGCTGAAAGTGGCAACCGCCCAGGAAAAAGGGCAAAACCCCACCATTTCCCTCGAAGGTATCGACCGCCAGTTGCTGGGCCAGGTAGCCGCGAAGATCCGCAGCCTCCGCAAACCCGAGCCCTACAAAGGAAAAGGTGTTCGCTATGTGGGCGAAGTGGTGCGCAAGAAAGCTGGTAAAGCCGCTGGTAAATAAATTATAACATGATCCCGGCAGCATCGGGAACAAAATAAAAGACGATGAACCCCAAAGTAAAGACACAGAAAAAACAGAATATCCGGTACCGGGTCCGCAACAAAGTGAGCGGAACCACCCAGAAGCCACGCCTTGCCGTGTTCCGGAGCAATACCGAGATCTATGTTCAACTGATCGATGATACCAATGGTCAGACCCTGGCCAGCGCCTCCTCCCGTGATAAGGATATTGTGGCCCAAAAAGGCAACAAGACCGAGAAAAGCAAACTGGTAGGTGGAGCGATTGCCCGCAAGGCAACTGAACTGGGACTAAGCCAGGTAGTGTTTGACCGTGGTGGCAACCTGTATCATGGACGTGTTAAGGCAGTGGCAGATGGCGCCCGCGAAGGGGGACTTCAATTTTAAGAATAATTAATCAGGAAATTTCAATACGAAATAATGGCAAAAGTCAATTTAAACCGAGTTAAAGCTGGCGACCTGGAGTTAAAAGAAAAGGTAGTGGCGATCAACCGTGTGGTAAAAACAACCAAGGGTGGCCGTGCTTTCAGTTTCTCCGCCCTCGTGGTGGTTGGCAACGAAAATGGTGTTGTTGGCCATGGACTGGGTAAAGCCAAAGAAGTGCAGGAAGCGATCACCAAAGGGATCGAAGACGCCAAGAAGAACCTGATCAAGGTTCCCATCATGCACGGTACCGTTCCCCACGACCAGTGGGCGAAAGAAGGAGCCGCCAAAGTGCTGATCAAACCCGCCGCCCATGGTACAGGTGTGATCGCCGGAGGTAGCATGCGCGCCGTTCTGGAAAGCGCCGGTGTAACCGACGTTTTGGCCAAATCCCTTGGATCCGCTAACCCCCACAACGTGGTAAAAGCCACCTATAAGGCCCTGGCTATGCTGCGCGAACCGATCCATGTGGCTAAAACCCGCACAATCGGGCTGAAGAAAGTCTTTAACGGATAAGCTAAAAACTAAAGGCTAAAAGCTAATAGCTAATAGCAAAAACTCCTTCATTGAAAATGAAAAAGATCAAAATAACCCTCGTTAAAAGCCCGATTGACCGCCCGGAGCGCCAGAAACTGACGCTGAAGGCCCTCGGACTCAATAAGACCAACTCCAGCCGCGAAGTGGAAGCCACACCGCAAGTGCTGGGAATGGTTCGGAAAGTGAACCACCTGGTTAAAGTGGAAGAACTGGCCTAAGGCCCCTCTTCCCCCCCAAAACATATTTATTAAGCGAGCCCCGATGCTTTCGGGGCGATGAGTAAAAAATAAAAGCAATGAAACTTCATTCTCTCCGGCCTGCAAAAGGCTCCGTTCACAAAGAAAAACGTTTAGGACGCGGGGAAGCCTCCGGTAAAGGTGGTACCTCCACAAAAGGTAACAAAGGCCATCAAAGCCGCAGCGGCTTCAAAAACAAAATGGCCCACGAGGGTGGCCAGATGCCCATTCAGCGTCGTATCCCCAAACGCGGTTTTAAAAACTTCAACCGGGTAGAATTTAAAGTGTTCAACCTCGGACAGGTTGACCACCTGGTGGAAAAATACAAGATCGCCGACTTCTCCCTGGAGAATCTTTATGCCAATGGCCTGATCAGCCAAACCGACAAGGTGAAAATCCTTGGCAATGGTGAACTGAAAAGCAAGGTATCCTTCCGCGTGAATGCCGTAAGTGAAAAGGCCAAAACAGCCATCGAAGCCGCCGGCGGTTCTGTGGAATTGATAAGCTAATTTTCCCTAACTTGCAGTGACGCAATTACATTGCGTCTTTTTTGTTTACAGGCTCATAAACTGAACATCGCACGTGAAGAAGTTAATTCAAACACTCAAGAATATCTGGAGTATCGAGGAGCTGAGGAATAAGATCACTTTTACACTCCTCCTGATCCTGATCTACCGCATAGGCGCGCATATCGTATTGCCTGGTATCGACCCCAATGAACTGGAGAAGTTTACCAAATCCAACCAGGGGGGAATGCTCGGGCTTATCGATACTTTTGCAGGTGGAGCCTTTTCCCAGGCCTCTATTTTCGCCCTCGGTATCATGCCCTATATCTCCGCCTCCATCTTTATGCAATTGATGACCGTTCTGGTTCCCCAAATGCAGAAGATCCAAAAAGAAGGTGACAGCGGCCGGAAAAAAATCAACCAATGGACCCGCTACCTCACCGTAGCCGTAACACTTGTTCAGGCTTCCGCCTATGTAACTTATCTGAACCAGACAACCGGTGGAGCTATCAACCCCAACTACACCAACTATTTCTGGCTTTCTACCGTGATCGTACTCACAGCCGGTACCCTTTTTGTTATGTGGCTCGGCGAACGCATCACCGATAAAGGTCTTGGAAACGGTACCTCCCTTATCATCATGGTGGGTATCCTTGCCCGTCTGCCCCAGTCATTCCTCCAGGAATTTTCTGCCAAGACCACCAGACCCGGCCAGATCATCATCTTCATCGTGGAGATCGTTATTCTCATCGCCATCATCCTCGGTAGCATCATGCTGATCCAGGGTACTCGCAAAGTGGCTATCAATTACGCCAAACAAATCGCCGGTGGTAACCGACAGTTCGCCGGTGCCCGCCAGTTCCTTCCGCTGAAAGTCAACAGCGCCGGTGTAATGCCCATCATCTTTGCCCAGGCGATCATGTTTATCCCAACCCTGTTCTCCCTGACAAAGACCCAAACCGGACAAAACATTTCAAATATCTTCCGCGACCATAGCAATTTCTGGTACATGCTGATCTATGCCGTTGTAGTGATCGGTTTCACCTTCCTCTACACCGCCCTGATCTTTAACCCAAAACAGATCGCGGAAAACCTTAAGCAGAACAATGGTTTTATCCCCGGTGTAAAACCCGGTCAGCCTACCGCCGACTATATCGGTTCCATCATGGATAAGATCACTCTACCTGGAGCCATCCTCCTGGCCTTTGTGGGTATCCTCCCCGGCTTTGCCCAACGTTTGGGTGTAACCCAGGGATTCTCTACCTTCTTTGGCGGTACCTCCCTGCTCATTATGGTGGGGGTTATCCTGGATACCCTCCAGCAAATCGAAACCCAACTCCTCATGCGCCAATATGATGGCCTGATGAAGAGCGGACGCATCCAGGGAAGACAAACACCTTCACAGGTACAGGTATAATGTTGGTTTTAGCTTTTTGCTATTAGCCATTGGTTATTCTTAGGTTGAAATTTAAAATAGTATGGGTTACAGTCTGATAAAGATCTGTAACCCTTTTTTATGTAACCATTTTCTCCAAAGCTTGTACCGAATACCTAATAGCTATTAGCTACCTTTCTGCCCCTAAAAAATTGTACCTTTGTCCCAATGATCCATTACAAGTCAAACGAGGAAGTGGAAATGATGCGGAAAAGCGCACTCCTGGTCAGCCAAACACTGACTGAAGTGGCAGCTATCCTCAAACCTGGAATAACCACCCTGTCACTGGATATCCTCATCGGAGAATATATCCGTGATCACAAGGCCGTTCCTTCCTTTCTGGGCTATAATGGATATCCTTTCAATTCCTGCATTTCCGTTAATGACGTGGTCGTACACGGGTTTCCTAATAAAAAAGAATTAAAGGAAGGCGATATTATCTCTGTTGATATCGGGGTGATCCTCGACGGATGGCATGGAGACCATGCCTATACCTTTGCCATTGGCGACCCGGGAGAGGCTACCCTGCAATTGATACGGGTTACCAAGGAATCCCTCTATGCCGGCATTGACAAAGCCGTATCCGGTAACAGACTGGGTGATATCTCCTATGCCATCCAGGAATACACAGAGAAAAGACATGGGTATGGCGTAGTACGCGAGCTGGTTGGACATGGGCTGGGAAGGTCCCTGCATGAGGATCCCCAGGTTCCTAACTATGGCAAACGTGGCAGCGGACCCAAACTCAAGGAAGGTTTGGTGCTGGCCATTGAACCCATGATCAACCTGGGAAAAAAGGACGTTTATACAGAGTCAGATGGATGGACCGTTCGCACCAAGGATGGTAAACCCTCCGTACACTTTGAACATGACGTATGCGTTCGCAAAGACAAGGCAGATATCCTTTCTAATTATCATCCCATCGAAGAGGCCGAGCAAAAGAACACCTGGCTTTCTCCCTCATATTCTTTTAATAGCCAATTTG
>JAYRZH010000134.1:0-7303 GCA_041916555.1 Chitinophagaceae bacterium
AAAGCATCCTGTTGGGTGATGCCGATCTAGTGGTTGCCGGAGGTATGGAAAGCATGAGTAATGTACCCTTTTATATAGATAGCCTGCGATGGGGTAATAAATACGGCAACAGTTCTGTAATTGATGGACTGGCAAAGGACGGGCTTACGGATGTGTATGATGGAAAAGCCATGGGAAATGCCGCCGAACTTTGTGCCAAGGAATGCGGTATTAGCCGGGAAGAACAGGATGCCTTTGCCATTGAAAGCTATAAGCGTTCACAAGCCGCCTGGGAAAAAGGGCTCTTTGCCCAGGAGATTGTTCCGGTTCCTATTCCCCAACGAAAAGGGGATCCTGTCCTATTTGAAAAGGACGAAGAACCCTATAATGTCAAGTTTGATAAAATTCCAACCCTTAACCCGGCCTTTATCAAAGATGGTACGGTAACTGCTGCCAATGCCTCCACCATGAATGATGGGGCAGCAGCCCTTGTTCTTTGCAGCAAGGAAAAAGCAGAGGCGCTTGGAATCAAACCCATCGCTAAGATTCTTTCCTATGCCGATGCCGAACAGGCACCAGAATGGTTTACTACAACGCCATCACTGGCAGTTCCAAAAGCCGTGTCCAAAGCCGGGTTGAAAATGGAAGACATCCAATATTGGGAATTGCATGCAGCCTTTTCGGTAGTGGGAATTGAAAATTCCCGACGTATGAAACTCGATCCCGCCAGGGTTAATGCGCACGGTGGAGCGGTTTCACTGGGTCACCCCTTAGGATGCTCTGGCGCCAGGATCATTGTAACGCTGATCCATGTACTAAAAGCCAATAAGGCCAGGTATGGCGCAGCCGGAATATGCAATGGGGGAGGAGGTGCCTCGGCTATGGTTGTTGAATCGCTTTAGCCGGGTCATCAGGCCATTACTTTTTTCCGGATATCGGCCAGTATCTTTTCCGCATGTTCGCGCGAGTTTTCAATAAACAGGCGATGGGTATTCATGCCACCACAGATCACTCCGGCCAGGTATAAGCCCCTCACATTGGTTTCCTGAGTCTCTTCATTGATCCAGGGCTTTCTAACCACATCATCTGAAAGGTTGATGCCAATCCGGGACAGAAAATCCAGGTTGGGTTGGTATCCGGTCATCGCAATTACCCAGTCGTTTTCCAATTCGAGGATCCCATCCGGCCCCTGAATGATCACCGATTTTTCCCTTATCTCCTTTACGGTGTGGTTGAAATAGGCCTGAATGGAGCCTTCCTTGATTCGGTTCTCAATATCGGGCCTGACCCAGTATTTAACCCGCTCCCCAATCTGGTCCTCCCTGACCACCATCGTAACCTCGGCACCCTTACGCCAGGTTTCAAGGGCCGCGTCCACCGCCGAATTGTTGGCCCCTACCACCATTACCTTTTGAAAGGCGTAAAAATGAGGGTCGCCATAATAGTGGGTTACTTTAGCCAATTCTTCACCGGGTATATTCAGGGGATAAGGTATATCATAAAACCCGGTAGCCAATACCAGATAATCACAAGTGTATTGGCCATGGCTGGTATTAATTTTAAAACCAGGCTCCGTTTTTTTGACTTCAACCGCCTTGACTTCCTCAAACAGTTTTACCTGAAGTTGAAAATGGGCGGTCACCCGCCGGTAATATTCAAGGGCTTCATTCCGGGTGGGTTTGGGGTTGTTGGATACAAAGGGGATTCCACCGATCTCCAACCGCTCCGAAGTGGAGAAAAATGTCATATTAACCGGGTAATGGTACAAGGAATTTACCAGGCAACCTTTTTCCAGGATCAGGTAGTCGATACCCGCTTTTCGGGCTTCAATGCCACAGGCCAACCCGATAGGCCCGGCACCAATGATCACCAGCGGATGGTACGTTTCATTCATGCCCTAAATATAGGTTCAGTTCTGCAAAAAGCCTGTAAACGACATTTGGAGACCTCCCTCCGAAACGATATTTTTGCCCCTCAAAAATCTGCATAAGCATGGGAAGAATAGTAGCCTTTCGTGAAGCCCTCCGGGAAGCCATGAGCGAAGAAATGAGAAGAGATGACCGCGTTTTCCTGATGGGGGAAGAAGTGGCAGAATATAATGGCGCCTATAAGGTGAGCCAGGGAATGTTGGCCGAGTTTGGACCTAAGCGGGTGATCGATACCCCGATCGCAGAACTTGGGTTTACCGCTGTGGGGGTAGGAGCCGCCCAAAATGGACTGCGCCCCATCGTGGAATTTATGACCTGGAACTTTGCGGTATTGGCCTTAGATCAAATTTTAAATACCGCCAGTAAAATGCTGGCTATGAGTGGTGGACAGGTTAGTTGCCCCATCGTTTTCAGGGGTGGCAATGGCTCAGCCGGTCAGTTGGGCGCCCAGCACTCCACAGCCTTTGAAGCCCTTTATGCCAATATCCCCGGAATCAAGGTGGTTTCCCCCAGCAACCCTTATGATGCTAAAGGACTCCTGAAACAGGCCATCCGCTATGAGGAAGATCCGGTAATGTTTATGGAGAGCGAGCAGATGTATGGTGATAAAATGGAGATCCCCGATGAAGAATATTATATCGAACTGGGAAAGGCTGATGTGAAGAAAGCTGGCACCGATGTCACCATCGTATCGTTCAATAAAATGATGAAAGTGGCCCTGGGTGCCGCGGCTGAACTCGAGAAAGAAGGCATCAGTGCCGAAGTGATCGACCTCCGGTCCATCAGGCCCCTTGACTGGATGACCATCCTCGAAAGTGTGAAAAAGACCAATCGCCTGGTGATCGTGGAAGAACAATGGCCTTTTGCCTCCGTTTCCTCCGAAATCAGCTACCGGATCCAGAAAGAAGGGTTTGATTACCTGGATGCCCCCATCCGTCGAATCACGGCAGCCGATGCCCCCCTTCACTATGCGCCCAACCTGGTGGCTGCAGCCCTGCCTGACGTGCCCAGAACCGTAAAACTGGTCAAGGAAGTCATGTACATCAAAAAATAAAGTAACCCGCATTAGAATAAGGGATACAAAGGGTAAGAACCCATTGTATCCCTTTCTTATTTATTCACTGTTGCAACACCGTTATTTCCCTACTTATCAAGTAGTATGTGAATAAATAAATACCCTGGAATATTATTCCCTTTCAGGTTTTCCTTACATCTTTGTAATGGTTTTTCATAGGATATTGGATTTTACAACGAGGCAGGATTTCTATCCAGCCTCTATTTTTTTATACCCTCTCCATCCTCTCCACTGAACCGCCCTTTCGGGTTTTACCTTATTTTTACCGCCTTAAAACTCAAGCATGGCAGAAGTATTGATCATTGATGATGAGAAAGCGATACGGAAGACCCTGAGCGAGATCCTGTCCTTTGAAGGGTACAAGATCGAGGAAGCATCGGATGGGGAAGAAGGGCTCCGCAAATTCAAGGAGAAGAATTTTGACGTGGTTCTTTGCGATATCAAAATGCCCAAGCTCGATGGCATTGAATTTCTTCAAAAAGCAGGAGAGGCCAATCCCGATGTGCCCATTATAATGATCTCGGGACATGGCAATATCGAAACGGCTGTAGAGGCGGTAAAAGGCGGGGCCTATGACTACCTGTCAAAACCTCCCGATCTGAACCGCTTGCTGATCACCATCCGCAACGCAATGGACCGGCGCAGCCTGGCTACCGAAACACGCGTTCTGAAACGAAAAGTAAGTAAGGTACAGGAGATGGTGGGGGAATCTGATCCCATCCTTAGGATCAAGGAAACCATTGAAAAAGTAGCCCCTACGGATGCCAGGGTGCTGGTGACCGGGGAAAATGGATCGGGAAAAGAGCTTGTGGCACGCTGGATCCATGAAAAAAGCAACCGGGCCGGGGCCCCACTGGTGGAGGTCAACTGTGCGGCCATACCCAGCGAACTGATTGAAAGTGAATTGTTTGGACATGAAAAGGGGTCTTTTACCTCGGCCATCAAACAACGAATTGGCAAGTTTGAACAAGCCAATGGGGGCACCCTGTTTCTGGATGAAATTGGTGATATGAGTGCAAGCGCCCAGGCCAAAGTACTCCGCGCCCTTCAGGAAGGAAAGATCACCCGCGTGGGTGGTGATAAGGAAATCAGTGTGGATGTCCGGGTCATTGCAGCCACCAATAAAGACCTGTTGAAGGAAGTAGAGGAGAAGCATTTCCGTCTCGATCTCTATCACCGGTTGAGCGTGATACTGATCCATGTCCCCTCTCTGAATGAACGCAAGGCGGATATTCCGCTGCTGACAAATCATTTCCTTACCGATATATGCGTAGAGTACGGCATTGCCAAGAAAATGATCACCCCCGATGCCATTAAGAACCTCCAGGATTATAACTGGACAGGCAATATCCGCGAGCTTCGCAATGTAGTGGAGCGACTGATTATCCTGTCAGGCAAGGAAATCACTGCAGAAGATGTAAGGAATTATGTAACCCCGAAACCATCCGCGTAAAGTTTACCATCTCCTGGAAGGATTCGAGGATCACCAGGTTGGCATGTCTTTTTTCAATACAGCAGGCGGCCGGTCCGGAGATCACCAATTTTGTTTTGGGGTAACTCACGCAAATGTGATTGACCATCGACCTTACCTGGTCATAAGGCAACCTGGTCACCAGATGCGAATAGATCCAGGGCACCGGGTGTTTTTGGTAAATGGTGTCTATAATCTGTTGAGAAACGTTAGTTCCGGCCTGTATTACCTTTACCCCTTCACTGACCAGGTAATATTGGGTAACGAGCAGAGGTATCTCATGAAATTCTCCTGAAAACCCAAAGATCAATACCTGGGCTGGACCGGTTCCGGGACTTTCTAATTTATCGGTTTCCTGTATAATGATCTGGGAAATCAACTGACTGGAAAAATGCTCCTGTGCAGGTACAACATGGTTGCTAAGCCACAACAAACCTATCCGTTCCAGGAATGGGTAAAAGACTTTCTCGATACAGGGTTTTAATTCATACCGCCGAAGAATCCGCTGAACCACTGACCTAAAGGCCATTTCATCAAAACTGACAGATGCTTCCACCAGTTGAAAAATATAACTGCCAAAATCACCTGGCGGTGGTTCAAATCCGGCAACCAAACAGTCGATTTCCTCCTGGTTCATCCGGGCCAGATGGGATATCTTGTACCCGCTGTTATACAAAAAGGCGACTCTTAACAAATTTTTTAGGTCCTCGCTGTTATAAATTCGGTGATTCCCCGACTTACGGTTAGGAATGAAGAACTGATAGCGCTGTTCCCAGATCCGAAGGGTGTGGGTTTTAATGCCACAGAGGTTTCCGATATCTCGTATGCTAAAATGGTCCATGGGATATAAAGGTAAAGAACGGCTTGGCTTTAGGATTAATGTAATAAATTTGTCTACTTTAAATGTTCGCCAATGGCTTTTCAGCACTTACTGGTCATTTATCTGATCGGCACCTTGCTTGTCTTTCTTCCTTCCTTTGGTTTTGCCCGGTTGTTTGAAAAGGCAGGGGCCCCGGCCTGGAAAGCCTATGTTCCTTTTTACAATACCTGGGTCATGCAGGAAATCGGCCAGCGCCCCAAACACTGGGTTTTCTGGCAGTTCATTCCTGTGGCAGGGTGGTTCATTAGCATGGGCATCTTTATAGAATTTGTCAAGCTATTTGGAAAATTCAGCTTTGGCCAGCATACGATGGCTTCCCTTCTGGCACCTCTTTATTTTCCTTATTTGGGTTCCCGGAAAGATCTGCGTTTTTCCGGACCGGAAGCCATGAAAAATTACAAAAAAGCCGGCTGGAGGGAATGGGTGGA
This sequence comes from Chitinophagaceae bacterium, assembly GCA_041916555.1. GTDB lineage: Bacteria > Bacteroidota > Bacteroidia > Chitinophagales > Chitinophagaceae > SpSt-398. The sequence goes on from JAYRZH010000134.1 coordinate 5,762, forward strand.
TGCAGCCGTGTTTGCCGTAGTGGCCGCCACCCTTATCCGCCTGTTTGTATTTGAAGCCTATACCATTCCCACTCCGTCCATGGAGAAATCCCTACTGGTGAACGATTTTCTTTTTGTCAGTAAATTAAGTTATGGCCCCCGGGTTCCCAATACACCTTTGTCGGTTCCATTTATCCATAACTACCTGCCCGGGTCAAAGAGAAAATCATACCTCGAATGGATCAAGATTCCATATATCCGTTGGTTTGCCGCCCCTGTAAAAAGAGGGGATGCCGTGGTGTTTAATTTCCCGGCTGGTGATACGGTGATCAATCACCCGGATTTCCAATCGGCCAGACCCTATTATGACCTGAAACGATGGCTTGTAACCGGCACACCGGATCAAAAAGCCTATGCCCAGATGATCTTTAGTGACCCGGAGAATTACCCCATTGCCGTACATCCGGTTGATAAAACCGATAACTATATCAAACGCTGTGTGGGTGTGGCTGGTGATAGTCTTCAAATTAAAGATGGCGCTGTGTATGTGAATGGACAATTGGAACCCATGGCCCCCAATGCGCAAATGAATTATATCGTGACCCTTAAATCGAATTCCAACCTGGATCCCGATATCATGAAAGAAGAATACAACCTGGACATAGAAAAATATGATTACCGCCTGATCACAGCTCCCAATGTTTATCATATGCTGTTGACCGAAAAGGCCAAAAAGAAAATGACCGAGGCCGGATTGATCCAGGATATAAAAATTGATTATTCCGGGGGCGATGAACCCACTTTCCCTTATGATAGCCTGCATCATTTTACCCGGGAAAACTTTGGTCCCATCTGGATTCCCAAAAAGAACAGCACATTGACTCTGACCCCGGAAAATTATGCCATTTACGAGCGCGCAATCGGTCATTACGAACATAATGAACTGCGCCGGGAAGGGAATACCTTTTTCATCAATGGTGTTCAAACCAACCAGTACACCTTTAAAATGGATTATTACTGGATGATGGGAGACAATCGCATGGGTTCACAGGATAGCCGCTATTGGGGTTTTGTTCCGGAAGACCATGTGGTAGGAAAGGCCTGGATGATCTGGTTCAGCTTTGAAAAGGGCAAGGGCCCGCGCTGGAGCAGGTTTTTCAACCTGGTCAAATAAACGTAAAAACAAGTATCTATGGTGCCACGTCAATTAACCACGGAATACCTGGAATACGCGTCGGCGTCGGAACTTCCATCGGAAGATCAGGCATTGCTTCAGGAAGCCATTGAAGCCACAAAAATGGCCTATGCGCCTTATTCAAAATTCCATGTTGGCGCTGCCGCCATATTGGATAACGGGGTTACCATAACAGGTACCAACCAGGAAAATGCTTCCTCGCCGGCCGGGATCTGTGCCGAGCGTGTCTTGCTTTCCGCCATCAGTTCGCGATTTCCCTCAGCCGCTATAATTACGATGGCCATTTCTTACGATAGCGACCACGGGCCCAGTGATCACCCCGTCAGCCCCTGTGGCATTTGCCGGCAATCCCTTTCGGAATTTGAAAT
>JAYRZH010000135.1:0-7217 GCA_041916555.1 Chitinophagaceae bacterium
ATACAGTTTCCTGAACATGGCTGATATTGATCCGCTTCATCACTTTACCCTGGATATCCAGCAGACGGGCCTCGGTATTCAGCAGGCCTTCTTTATTGATATCGATGGTTACCGAACCTGTTGTTGTTGGTACAGGATAAGCGTAGATACCTGCCTTGGTCACAACGGTAACAAGGCGTGTATCGCTCAGGGTTGGGCGGCCATCTATATCCATTTGTTTGATGCGGTAGTAGTTGGATCCTTTAACAGGAGAAGCATCCAGGTAGGCATATCTTTTCTCTGTGGTGGAATTGCCTGCTCCGGGTACAAAGGCAAGGTCGGTCCATTGCGAGCTGCCATTGGCAGAGCGTTGGATCACAAATCCGGCATTATAAACTTCGGTGGCAGTGGTCCAGGAGAGTTGAACGCCGTTTCTGGCGCGGGCTGCGTTAAATGAGCCAAAGGTTACCGGGAGTGAATATCCGGTAGCACCCAGGATGTATTCGGTGCTTTCCCCGGTTACGGTCATGGTATTGGCAGTGGTGTTCTGGGTAGCGCTTGCATCAACCCATGAGCCTGCATCATTACCAGTGCGTTTAAACAGCCTGACAACTGTTTCATCGGGGAAAAGGGGAATGTTTGAATAGAAGTATTCCGCTGTGTATTGAGGACTGGTGCCGCCAACCTGGAACACCCCAAAGTATTTGTTGTTATCTCCAAGTCCGGAAATACCTGTGGCATTGGAAGGAGCCGCATCAACCCGGTAAACGTGAATGGCGGCGGGGGAGCCGGAAGTGCTGGTAGCCGTCAGACTTTCACCTGTTCCGGCGAAAGTGATGCTGGCAGTCTTGGTGGCATTTACATAATCATGGGCGCTGGCATTACCAATGGAAGCCCCGGAAATGATCCAGGTTGGGCCATTGGTCAGGGTGCCATCATTAATTCCAAGTTCATCACCCAGGGTCAATCCACTTCCTTCATCGGCTTTGTAATACCCGAGGAGGTTGGCGTATTGAGGATGGGTGTTGGTTACGGTGCGACAGATATAATCACGAATCTCCGCCTGGGTAAGCGCTACATCCCAGATACGTACTTCATCGATGGAGCCCAGCCAGGGGAAAACATAAAAACTGCCGTCAAAATAAGCCCCTACCTGTTGCTGGCCTTCGGCAAAAGCGCCAGGTGTAACCGGACCGGCAACCAGGATACCGTTTTTGTAAAGACGCAACTCGTTGGCACCGGCATCATACGTGATGGCTACATGGGTCCAAACGTTTGTGGGGAATGGGGTTGGATCCTGTACCTGGGTAAATCCAGTTGCCAGGTGCCCCCCGGAAAGAAAACCTCCATTAATCCAGAAAGCGGTGTTTTGCCCGGAAACGATGTTGTAAAATGTAGCATTTGATCCGGTGAAAAATACCCAGGCCTCCTTGGTGTAGGAAGAGTTAAAGGAAATGGTCGGAATAACAACATAGTCATTCGTGCCATCAAACTGCAAAGCGCTTCCGGATCCTTGAGATTTACCGGTTACCTGAAATAATGTTATCAAACAGGCAAGCGCCAGGGTTTTCTGATTAAAAGCCCTGCTGAAAATCCGACGGGTGATTCCAAAAGAAAAGGTTACAAAAGGTAAATTTTGTTTCATAACTGCGGAATTAAATAAAAAAATGGGAGGGCGGATCGTGGAATTTCCCGGGATTGGAGTTCAATACGTAAAATAAACCTTTTTTCCCAACTTGACCAGTGGGAAGCGATTATATTTTTCTCAACATACGTTAATTACTCTCTAATGTATATCTCTATGGTTCCCATAGTCTCCATGCCTCTTCGGGGAGCATAAAAAGAATCCACTTTTTGATAATGTACCTGTAGTGTATCCCTTACCCTGAATGGATAGAAATTATTGAGCCCGGGTATGTACTCAAACAAGACGATATCGTATTCCTTTCCCGCAATCCTTTTCTCAAACATTTCGGCTTCCCGGTTGAACATCGAAACCCCCAAATGGTACCATAGCGGGTAATTGGGGCTTCTCTCCAGTTTAAAAGGAATGGCCTCCGCCAGCGGGGTTAATTCAGTCATATTCAAAACCCTTACCCTTTCCCCTTTTTCTTTCCATACTGGCATCGCTTGCAGCCTTTTGATCCCTTCCACCGTTGGTGCCGGCATATAGATTCCTTTAAAGACCTCCAGATCGGAAAAAACCCATTGTGATTCAGGAATAGAACTGTCGCTAACGATCATATAAGTTTTCCGGTTAACCAGGTTCTCCCCTTTCGTGGCTATGGTTTGTACCTGAGCGGAGGAGGTACGGGCGGTAAACCGTTCCAGGTATTTCCAGAATACCCCGCTCCACCATAGAACCACACCCAAAAACGCGGGAATAAAGTACCCCAGTCTGGAAAACTTGAAATCAAATGCCTCCGAAACAAGGTAAAGGATATAGGCGATCGCAAAGCTGTGAAAGAAAATATTGTTATCCGGTGGCGTATAACTTGTTACCTGGATCACCACCGCCTCCCCAAGTATGGCCAGTACCAGGAGGAGAAATAATCCCTGCTTCCGGTTTTTTATAAAAGATAGCCATTGTGTTCTCCTGGCAAATAACAACACCAGGATCAACAACAGGTAGAATTTGATCCATTGGGAATAGTTAAAGAAATCGCCAATAATGTCTCCCATGGAGAATCTGGCCGTATGCGGAGGTTGACCATGGTTGAACCAATACCCAAATGAATATGGCAGGAAGGGGAAAATAAATAAAAACAGAAAACAGGCAGTTGTTGCCAGATACACCAGCGGAGCCATTATTTTCCGGTCGAGCCAGAAACCATAGGCGAGGAAAAAAAGGCCAAGTAAAAGTGTCATTCCCCCTACATCCTGTTTGGTCATGAAGGTTATGGTGGTAAAAAGGGCCGCCATAACCAAGGTCAGCCAGGCTTTCCAACCCGACCGGTCACCGGTAAGGTACCGGAACAAAAAGGCCAGCGTGATAAACTCATAAACGATCACCGTATGATTGTACCAGGGCCAGAAATTGAAAAAAGAATAAGAAACACAGTACACAAACAAGGCGATGAAACGAAGACCTTTATCTACCTCAAGGCTTTTTAAGATGGAACGAAAAGCAAACCCTGAAATGATATTGATAAATACCTGCGCCTTTACCAGGGTCAGCATAGCCGGGCCAAATATCTTGAAGAAAACGGCCGGAACCACCCAATACATATATCCCATCGGAATCCCAAAATCACGGTAAGGAACCTGTCCCTCATAAAGCCGGTAGGCCCCTTCCCAGGAAAGAAAGATGTTGACCCGAAACGGAAACTGGGTAAACAGTGGAACCATTGCCAGAAGGATGATCATGGCCCATTCGGCCCACCCCTTTAGTATAATCTTGTCAAAAAGGCCCTGAAAACGCATGATAAAGTTTGAGATTTATGAGGCAAGATAGTTTTAAGTCCCTTAAAATGAAAGGCTTCTGAAAAAATTAATTATAGGTTAGCTTCTGATTATTAAGGGGTGGAGGCTTCTTTCTTTGGGTTTTCCTTATTAATTTGGCGGCACAAATTAAAACGAATTGGAATTTATTAAGTTATTGAGGCCTAAGGATTGGGCCAAGAACCTTTTCCTATTTGTACCCTTGTTTTTTGCCCAGGCCATTTTTGACCTGGATAAGATTATGGCGGTATTACCGGGATTTATCAGTTTTTGCCTGGTGGCCAGTTCCATCTACATTATTAATGATTACCGGGATATTGAAGATGACCGCAAACACCCCGAAAAATCCAAGCGCCCGCTGGCTTCAGGGGCTGTAGGAAAATCCACGGCTATTGTGGTACTGGTCATTCTTCTGGTGGCTGGCTTTGCCCTTGCCTTTTGGGCCCGGGAAAAGTTTCTCCTGGTTTTAGCCATTTACTTCCTGATGAACCTGGCTTATAGCTTTGGATTGAAAACCATTCCCATTCTTGATATCATGATCGTGGCTATTGGTTTTGTGCTACGGATCAAGGGAGGATCAGTATTATCTGGTATCCCCATCACCGAATGGTTAAACATTATGGTATTTCTGCTGGCTCTGTTCATGGCGGTAGGTAAACGCCGGGATGATGTTTTGCTAAAACTCCAATCCGGCACCGATATGCGGAAAGCCATCAAAGGGTATAACCTGGAATTTCTGAATGTGCTGATCGCCCTGATCTGTTCCGTGATCATTGTGGCGTATTTTATGTACACCATGTCTGATGAAGTAAAGAAGAATTACGAGCAGTTTGACAACAGTTACCGCCTCTATTACACCTGTATCTTCATGTTGGCAGGCATTATGCGGTATTTGCAGATTATCTTTGTAAAAGCCGATTCCGGATCACCAACCAAGATCCTCTATAAGGACCGTTTTATCCAATTGACATTGCTTCTATGGGTAGCCAGTTTTTTTGTCATTTTATATGTCGATAAACTACCTTTCAAAATACGATGAAAAAGAATATCGCGAATTGGGGAAATTACCCGGTGGTAGCGAGCGATGATCAGAGTTTTAGCTGGAAAGAAGACCTGCCCGGCCTCCTTGAAAACAGAACCCATATCATTCCGCGGGGTAATGGTCGCTGTTATGGCGACGCCTCCCTGGCACAAAACACCATTACGTGTACCAAGCTCGAAAAAGTACTTACTTTTGACATCCGTGAGGGCATACTGGATTGCGAATCCGGACTCACACTGGATAAAATCCTGGAAATTATCGTTCCTAAAGGATGGTTTCTGCCCGTAACCCCGGGTACCAAGTTCATTACCATCGGAGGAGGCGTAGCCAGTGATGTTCATGGCAAAAACCACCATGTGGATGGTGCCATTTCGCGGCATGTAATAGAAATGGATATCTATACCGCCAGACTTGGACTGGTTACCTGTTCCCGTGAAAAATTCCCCGATCTGTTTGAGGCCACCTGTGGTGGCATGGGGCTTACCGGTGTCATCACCCGGGTAAAGTTCAGGCTGAAAAAGATTGAGACCTCCTATATCACCCAAAAACAGATCAAGGCTAAAAACCTGACCGATGTGCTGGAGCTGTTTGATAAATATGCCCATTATACCTACAGCGTGGCCTGGATCGACTGCCTGAAAAAAGGCAATGCCTTTGGACGGAGTATCCTCATACTTGGAGAACACACCAAACTGGAGGAACTTAAAGACAAACGAAAGCAGGAACCGCTGGCGCTTCCCAAAAAGAAACAGTTGACCTTCCCGTTCAACCTCCCCTCCTGGGTGTTGAATACATTTACTGTGAAACTGTTTAACTTTCTTTATTACAATAAAAATACCCATCGGGAAATAAACAACATTGTTTCCTACGAACCCTTCTTTTATCCGCTGGACGCTATCCTGCATTGGAACCGCGGCTATGGCAAAAAAGGGTTTATACAATACCAGTTTGTTTTACCCATGGAACGGCGCGACGGACTGGAAAGGATACTCAACGAGATCAGCAAACGCGGTTGGGGTTCATTTCTGGCTGTGTTAAAAGTATTTGGCGACCAGGATGACCTGATCTCCTTCCCCAAACGCGGCTACACCCTGGCCCTTGACTTTCCCGTTCGGGATGGCCTTTTTGAATTCCTGGATGATATGGATAAGATCGTTTTGGAATGTGGTGGCCGTTTGTACCTTTCCAAAGATGCCCGGATGAAACCCGAAACACTGCGTCAGGGTTACGACCGCTTTGATGAGTTCATCAGCATACTCCGGGATTATGACCCCGGACAAAAATTCCGTTCCATCCAATCCGACCGTTTACAAATAACCACCAACTAAACCGACCATATGCAAACCGTCCTCCTTCTGGGAGCCACTTCCGATATTGGCCTGGCCATCGCCCATCGATTTGCCAAAGCGGGCTATGGCATTCAACTGGCGGCCCGGAACACCGAACAGCTTGAGCCCGCCCGTTCGGATATTTCCATCCGTTTCCAGGTACCTGTCACCACCCACCACTTTGATGCCATGTGCCCAGAAGAGCATGCCGCCTTTTATGAGAAATTACCCGTAAAACCAGATATCACCATCTGTGTGTTTGGATACATGACCGATAATGAAAAGGCATTCACCGATTGGGAACTGACCAACCGCACCTTGCAAACCAATTATACCGGAGCCGTTTCCATCCTCAATATTATTGCCGGTGACTATGCCTCCCGGAAAACAGGGGTTATAGCCGGCATCAGCTCCGTAGCCGGGGAAAGAGGTCGTCAAAGCAATTTTATTTATGGCTCCGCCAAGGCAGGCTTTACCGCCTATCTCAGCGGACTCAGAAACTACCTGTTCCATCACCAGGTACATGTATTGACGGTATTGCCGGGATTTGTACGGACCAAAATGACCGCCGAGCTTCCCCTTCCCGGAATACTTACCGCGCAACCCGAACATGTGGCTGAAAAAGTGTTTCAGGCCATTCGAAAAAGAAAGAATGTGTTGTATGTAAAATGGTTCTGGAAATGGATCATGCTTATCATCAAACTCGTGCCGGAGTCGATGTTTAAAAAGAAGAAATTGTGACGAAAACCATCGCCTTATTTGATTTTGATGGTACCATCACCACCCATGATACCATGCTGGAACTTATACGTTTTAGCAAAGGATCCTTGGGGTATTATACCGGCATGGCATTCCTCTCCCCCATACTTGCCGCGGTTAAAACCGGCATGATGGATGCCCAGAAAGGAAAGGAAAAACTTCTTGCCCATTTTTTTGCCGGTACAGAAATTAATCAGTTCAATACCCTCTGCCATGATTTTACCGAGACCAGATTGCCAGGTTTGCTGCGAAATGCAGCCCTGCAGCGGATCCGGGAACACAAGGACCAGGGTCATGAGGTTGTGGTGGTTTCCGCGTCGGCAGAGCAATGGGTATTGCCCTGGACCCAAAAAATGGAAGTAGGCTTGCTTTCGAGCAAACTGGCCGAAGATCAACAAATAATTACTGGCAAACTGGCGGGGAAAAACTGTAACGGGGAAGAAAAAGTATCCAGGATTCGACAACGATACGACCTCAGTCAGTTTGAAACAATATTTGGATATGGTGACTCCAGTGGCGACCGCCCCATGTTGCAATTGGCCACCCACCCTTCTTACAAGCCATTCCGCTAAAAGAAAGAGGCGCTTTTCAGTGCCTCTTTCTTTTATCCTTCATCCATCAATCTTATTGTTTGATAAACCTGGTCAGGATGCGTCGTTCATCGGCAA
>JAYRZH010000136.1:0-7078 GCA_041916555.1 Chitinophagaceae bacterium
CACTTTGAACATGACGTATGCGTTCGCAAAGACAAGGCAGATATCCTTTCTAATTATCATCCCATCGAAGAGGCCGAGCAAAAGAACACCTGGCTTTCTCCCTCATATTCTTTTAATAGCCAATTTGTTATGTAGTATTTGGACAAATATGGAATCAGATTCCATATTTGTCCAAAAATCATTAAATTTGTTCATGATCAATCGATTAGCATCGGATAAGGTCAGGAACCTGGCTGGAGTATTTAAGTCGGTTGCCCTATTAGGCCCTCGTCAATCGGGAAAGACAACATTGGTCAAAAGCCTGTTCCCCGATAAGAAATATGTTTCTTTGGAGAACCCGGACACCCGAAAGTATGCCCAGGAGGATCCTCGTGGATTCTTGGAAGCGAATAGTGAAGGAGCCATATTTGATGAGATTCAACGAGTCCCTGATCTTTTTGCCTATCTCCAGGAGCGATTGGACAATACAAATGAATCTGGCAAATTCATATTGACAGGATCGAATAATTATCTCCTTCAACAAAACATCACACAAAGTCTGGCTGGAAGAGTGGCTATGATACAATTATTGCCATTTTCCGTTCTTGAGTTATTTGCCCCCAACCAGAAACCTGAAATAAACGAGCTCCTGATCAAAGGGCTGTATCCTCCGGTACATGACAGAAAGATAGCGCCTGAGGATTGGTATCCTAATTATATCCGAACCTATATTGAACGTGATGTCAGGCAAATTAAAAATATCACTGACCTGATTATTTTTGAGCGGTTCATGCGGCTACTGGCCGGAAGAACAGGGCATGAGCTCAACCTGACCTCCCTGGCATTAGAAGCAGGGGTGGACACCAAAACCATTCAGTCATGGATCGGTATCTTGGAAAGTAGTTTTATCATTTTTTTATTAAGACCCTATTATCGAAATTTCAATAAAGTCATAATCAAGCGCCCCAAGGTTTATTTTTATGATACAGGTCTTGTCTGCTCCTTATTGGGATTAACCGATGCCCGCTTGTTGGAAAATAATCCGATAAAAGGAAATCTATTTGAAACAATGATCGTTTCCGAACTTTATAAGAAAAAGACTAACCAGGGGAAAGTGCCAAACTACTTTTTTTGGCGGGATAAAACCGGTCATGAGATCGATGTGATCGCGGATGAAGGAACAATGGGACTCCCCATTGAAATAAAATCAGGTAAAACGATCAACGATGCATACACTGACAACCTTGTTTTTTACCAAAAACTTACCGGGCAAAAAAAAGGGTGGGTGATATATAACGGCAACCAAACTGAGAACCGATCAAATGGAATTTCCATTCAACCTTGGCTGAAATTTCTCCATGACTACCCGGTTACCATTGACTAAACCTGTACATAACACAAGGCCAGCAGAGGCAAAAGCAGAAAACAACCCAGGGCACCCAATCCAATAGGTAATAACAAAGAAACCACCAGCGTAAACAAGATCAGGTAAAGAGGATAGGCCAATAATAAAAGCCCCATCATCACGGAGTCGTAATGATCGGTGCGTAGGTATTTTTTTCGTGCCCAGGCTCTTAAAGGGAAATAGAGAGGCGCATGGGTCAGCCAACCTAATAGGGCAGGGACTGCCAATACTATTTTTTTCCAGACCGGTGATTTGCTTTGAAACAGTGCTTCTCTCTTTTCTTCATCTTGTTTATCAATTTCAAAAACACCTTTTTCCAGTTCGGCGCGTAATAGTTGATTGAAGGCATTGTTTCGCTGACCATCGGGTTGATCAAAGGGAATGTCTTCCGGGTGGATCATTTTTCCAAAACGAATAATCACCGTCTTCCCCAATTTGTCAAAGGAATCATAGTTCAAGGCAACGGGTAATACCTTCAACGGTATCCCTTCCTCCCAGGCCTTGATGGCTAATCTTGCCGTGCCTTTTTTTAATGGACGTAAATGCCATTCATTGATGCACTTGCCTTCACTGAACATCAACACCACGCCATTTTTCCTGAACAGGTCAAGGCAACTATCAAAGGTTTTGTAATTATCAGACAGGTTCTCTACTCCTTCACTGGTGCGGTACACAGGGAGTATCTTGAGGGCAGTAAGAATACGGGTGACAGAGGGGCTGTAAAAGGCATCGCCGCGGGCCAAAGAATAGATAGGCATTTTAAAATACAGATCGAGAATAATGGCATCCAAAAAGGAATTGGGGTGATTGGCCGCCAAAAGCAAGGGGCCTTTTTCCCGAAGCAAAGAAGAATCATCGATATCCACTCTTTTGCAAAAGATCCGGATGGCTGGTTGCCCAATTATTTTCAGCGCCTCGTAAAGCAATAGCCTTAGTTTTTTTAAATGTACTGACTTTTAGAAACAAAATTTAGGGAGAATAATTTTCGCGGTAAAACCCACCTCTTGTATTTGGGAAATGCCATACTATATTTGACGCCAATAACCCTTTCAAACCGATTCATGGATCTGGTCATTATAGGAGGAGGTGCAGCCGGCATATTTTGCGCGGCCAATGCGGCCAGGCTAAATGCGGGCCTAAAGGTGCTGGTATTGGAGAAATCGGGTAAACTTCTTTCGAAAGTAAAAGTTTCCGGAGGTGGCCGCTGCAATGTCACCCATGCCTGTTTTGATAGGGTGGAAATGAGCAAACGGTATCCCCGGGGTCAACATTTTGTCAGGAAGGCCTTTCATGAATTTTTTACCACCAATACCATTCAATGGTTTGAGGAAAGAGGGGTTAAGCTAAAGACAGAATCAGATGGCCGCATGTTTCCGGTAACAGACTCTTCCCAAACCATTATCGACTGTCTGATGCGGGAAGTGAATAAACATGGGGTTGAAATCCGGATGAATACCGAAGTAGCTGCCTTGCGAAAGACTGATTCCGGGTTTGAGATTTCCTTGAAGGATGGGCGGACGCTTACTGCAGAAGCCGTCTGTATTGCTACGGGTGGCTTTGCCAAAGCTGAGTCATTTGCCTGGATTGAAAGTTTAGGGCACTCCATTGAAAAGCCAGTACCCTCTCTGTTTACCTTTAATTTGCCCGGTCATCCGATTACCAAACTCATGGGTGTTTCAGTACCGATGGCCAAAGTGAGGATTTCGGGTATTAAAACCGATCAGGAAGGCCCTTTGCTGATCACCCATTGGGGACTGAGCGGACCGGCGGTATTAAAGTCCAGCGCCTGGGGCGCCAGGGAATTAGCTTCCCGAAACTGGCATTTCTCCGTTCAGGTAAACTGGATGTCCACCTGGAAGGAAAATGACTGGCGCGAACTGTTTCAGGAACAACGCAGTCTGCATCCCCAACGCAGCATTGGACGGTGCCCAGTGGAGCTTCCCTCCCGGTTATGGGAATTTCTGGTACACCAATCCGGATTAAAACCAGAACAACGCTGGGGGGAATTACCTTCCAGGGAAAGCAACAAACTGATTCAACTATTAACCAACTGGGAAGCGGAGGTAAAAGGCAAGACCACTTTTAAAGAAGAATTTGTAACCGCCGGAGGAATCAAATTATCCGAAATAGACCCGCAAACCTGTGAAAGCAGGATTGTTCCGGGATTGTATTTTGCCGGTGAAATCATGGATGTGGATGGAATAACCGGAGGCTTTAATTTCCAACATGCCTGGACCAGCGGGTTCTGCGTGGCGAAGTCTTTAGGGTTTTAGCCGCTAAGTCGCAAGGTTGCACCATAATTTAGCGTTCTCTGGCGTCTTTGCGTCATAGCGGTTAAGTCATTAAAAACCAGTCGCTTAATAAAATAATTTCCCCTCTCCCAAATCCCTGATTTTGCCCATTTTTCGTTATCTTTGCACCCCCGAATTAAATCCCTCGGGGAATACTATCATGTCTGAAAACAATATTGTTAACCCAAACGCTGAATCCCAGGAGACGCCAGTGGTGGAGACCACGGTGGCTGCAGCGACAAAAAATGTACCTGTGGAGACCGCTCACGACGATTTTGACTGGTCGATCGACAAGCGTAATGTTTCTGTTTACAGTCAGGATGAGAAAGAGAAGTACGACAAGGTTTATGATGCCACTTTCAGAAACATCGTTGATGGTGAATTGATGGCGGGTACTGTGGTTGGTCTTACAAAGACCGATGTGGTACTGAACATTGGTTTCAAAAGCGATGGTCTGGTTTCACTGAACGAGTTCCGTGATCTTCCTAATCTGAAGATCGGGGATGAAGTGGAAGTGATGGTGGTTGAAAAAGAAGACCGGGATGGTCATCTGAACCTGAGCCGCAAGCAGGCCCGTATTACCCGTGCCTGGGAGCGTATCATGGAAGTACACAAAACCGGGGAAGTTATCACTGGTACAGTTACCAACAAGACCAAGGGTGGTCTTATTGTGGATGTATTTGGTATGGAGACCTTCCTGCCCGGTTCTCAGATCGATGTTAAGCCTGTAACCGATTACGATCAGTTTGTAGGCAAGACCATGGAGTTCAAAGTGGTGAAGATCAACGAGGCCATCAAGAATGCCGTAGTGAGCCACAAGGCCCTGATCGAAAGCGATATCGAAGCACAACGTGCCGAGATCATGAGCAAGATGGAGAAAGGCCAGGTGCTGGAAGGTACTGTGAAGAACATCACCGATTTCGGTGCCTTTATGGACCTGGGTGGACTGGATGGTCTGCTCTATATCACCGATATTTCCTGGGGTCGTATCAACCACCCAAGCGAGGTGTTGAAGATGGACCAGAAGGTGAATGTGGTGGTATTGGATTTCGACGACGAGAAAAAACGTATCAGTCTTGGTTTGAAGCAACTCACCCCGCATCCGTGGGATGTGCTGCCTGAAAATATCAAAGAAGGTGAAGTGATCAAAGGGAAAGTGGTGAACATTGAAGATTATGGCGCCTTCCTTGAGATCCTTCCTGGTGTAGAAGGTCTGGTTCACGTAAGTGAAATTACCTGGGCCAATACCCCGATCAATGCCAAAGAATTCTTCAAACTGGGTGATGAGCATGAAGCCAAAGTGGTTACCCTGGATAAGAACAGCCGCAAGATGAGCTTGTCCATCAAGCAACTCAGCGAAGATCCCTGGTCAACCATTGAAGTGAAATTCCCGCTGGAGAGCCGTCATACCGGCCTGGTGAAGAATATCACTCCGTATGGTGTATTTGTGGAACTGGCCCCCGGTATCGGTGGTATGATCCACATTTCCGACCTGAGCTGGCTGAAGCGCTTCAACCACCCCTCCGACTATACCAAAGTAGGAGAGAAGATCGATGTCATCATCATGGGTATTGATAAGGAGAACCGCAAACTCCAACTCGGACACAAACAACTTGAAGAAGATCCCTGGAACACCCTTCAGGACACATTTGCCATCGGCAGTGTACATGAAGGAACAGTGATCCGCCGCGATGATAAAGGAGCTGTGGTACAGCTTCCTTATGGCCTGGAAGGCTTTGCCCCCAGCCGTCACCTCAATACCGAGGATGGCAAACCCATCGTAGTGGATGATACACGTCCGTTCATGGTGATCGAATTCGATCGCAACGAGAAGCGTATTGTGATCTCCCATACACGCCTTTGGGAACAGGCCAAAACCGATGAGAAAGAAGCCGCTAAAAAAGAGGCCCGTACCGAATCGGAAAAGACCAAGAAGGCTGTTAAAAACATCCAGAGCAAGGTTGAAAAAGCCACTTTGGGTGACCTGGGCGCCCTCGCCGAGATCAAAGCCAAACTTAAAGAAGAAGAGAAAGGCTCTACTGATGAGACAAAGAGCTGATTCTGAATAAGGCTATCGTAAAAACCCCTCTCCCGAGGGGTTTTTTTTATGGGAAAACTTGCATAAATGAAAAAGCCGTATTACGTTTGCATCAGAACATCGTTACTACCTCTGCATTGCGTATCCTTCTATCCTTGAGACATCACTAATCCGACCAATCTTCCTTCAAAAACTTCATTAGTCCAATTTTTATTCTGAAAAGCTTCAGCAGGCTGAGCATTTGCCCGCCTACGTATCCATATCCGCTAAACCCTCGGAATACGTAAAACCTTGAAGCATGATCAAATATTTTCTACTCCTTACGCCATTCTTATGGCTGAGTAAATCAAGCATTGCGCAGTCTGCGCCAGGCGGCGTCCCTGCAACACCGATTAGTTGTAACGCCTCCTTTTGTACTACAAATGCAAATATTGACATCTGTCCCCCAGGCTCCAATATTGTGGTGACCAATTTCCAGGGTGGCACTTTTAATGCGGCTACCCAGGTTTACCGGTTTACCGATGTGGCCCTGGTGAATGGACAAAGGATCCACGCTACTGTTTCTGTTGATGCCACCTACCGGGCTACCCTGGCGAGCATTGATGATGATGCCGCAGTGGATCAATCCGGTGTCAGCATTGCCAGTTTCTTTGCTCCCCGTATTTCTCCGGATGTGAACCTCGCGGCCACTGATCGTGACGGGTATGTTCAGTTCACAGTCCGTTTTTACATGCACGTGGATAATCCCGTTGGCAATAACGATTTTACCGTACCCGCCGTTTTGGCGAATCTTAACTATGTTCACTATGATGTGGACGGTTCCATGAATGGACAACGCTGGTTCCGTGAAACGGGTGTGTTCAAAGAAGCCCCCCCGCTGACCATCAATGGCAACAGCAACACGGAATTGGTGGCTTATCAATACACCGGCGATGGTAATACCTGGAGAGGTTTTGCCGGTAGTGTCTGCGAACGTGACGGGGTTTCCCGTTGTGCCGAAGTGGCCGTAGCCGGGCAGTATGGTATTGCCCAATCTTCGATCACCTACCGCATGGGTTACAACTACGAATCCGGTGGCCAGACAACCAGCTTTGGTCAGCCTACCCGTCAGTATGGTGGCCGTTTTGGTTGTTTCGAATTCCCATCGCAGTCCACCCTGCCTGTGCGTTTGCTTGGATTCACCGGGCGCTACCATGGTGGAAATGCCATCCTGAACTGGACTGCTGAAAATGAAGTGAAGTTCCGTCAGTATGAAGTGGAACGCAGTGTAAATGGCATCGATTTTACAACGGCAGGTGTGGTGAATCCCACCGGCGGTCCCGGTCTTACCAGGACTTATGAACTCACGGATAACCTGAGTACCGT
>JAYRZH010000137.1:0-6800 GCA_041916555.1 Chitinophagaceae bacterium
TTTACTACCATGTCCTTTGTTGTACTGGTGAGTGTATCAAAGGATGACGATCCAAACCTACTGGACCTTCCTCTAAAGCTTATATCAAAATTCATTGTTTTGGTAGATAGGGAGGTCAGCGAGGCAGGGTTTGAAAAATTATAAGAACCGGCATCCCTTCTGGCCAGAGAGGCATTCCCACTGCCAAAGTACCTCCCGTAATCCTTGGTGTCTATGTCCCCAATTCCCAAAATAGAGTAAGGCGAACTTACATTTTGGGAGAATCCCCTTTCCTTTCCCAGCATTACCAGGGTTATGGTTAATAAAATACCGACACGGATTGCCGGTAGGGATAGCTTAAAGTCCAAGGACATATAATTTTAGTTTGATTCCATCCCGTGCCTTTTGCTCATTAACTACGAGACGCTCTGAACTGGCATAATTTGTTGAAGCGGTAAGACTCAGGAAAAGCGATTTTGTGGAATATTTGCCTTCCTGCAATAAGAGGTTCAGGTAGGTTGTGATGTCAAAACTATACCGCGTTTGCTGTCCATACAAGTCATCAATCACCAGGTTGCCCGTCTGTTCATTTGCTCCGGATGCATCCATAAGTATGCCGCCGTCAAACCGGTTGTCATCCAGACTTAATATCATTCTCAGCTCCTTTGGCAGTTCATAAGGATACCTGTAGGATCCCGGAGCGGGCTTGATCTCCAACTCCGCCTTAATTATCTTGACATAAGGATAGCTTTCTTTTAATGCCATCAGGTTAGGGAAAGTTAGCTTTATATAGCTGGGCATATTGTTTGATAAACAGGCCCTTGCTCCTGTTGAAGAGCTTGGAATTTCCTCCCGCTTAAAATTTCTAAATACCGCGAATGGTGTCTGCGATGAGTTGTGTATAAAATGATTGAATTGTTTTTGGGACAAACTCGAAAATGAAATGGTCTTTTCCTGGTAAACTACCCCTCTTTCCCTGTAGTGAAGTCTCAATAGGTTGCTGCTGTCATATGGACTGAAATAGAACATTGTTTGACAGATATTGGAATCCGGAACAATGCATATCCCTTTAAGAAACTTCCGAAACTCAGTCTGGGTTTGAATCGTATCCCGGTTTCGGTTTAACATCCGTAACAAGTCAACCCCTAACTGGTCTGATAATCGAATGGAGATCTCATTCTGTTTTTTAGGCTTTAGGTTGTGAATGGTTATTTGCCCAATAGGAGTGCTGCTTTTTGCAAAACTTCGGGGATAATAATAAGTGTCAGAGCCTTCCTCTTCGTTTTCGATATTCTCTTCCAGGGTATATACTGATAATTTCAGGGGCAGGGTAGTGTCTCCATAATAGTTGCCGGTGGGCTTTAAAACAAGGACGAGGGAATCAAAAATCACATCCTTGTCTAATACAGGATTGGTGGTGGGAATACCAATTTCCGCATAGGCCTCTGAATATAGTTTTGTTATAAAACTATCTGCATGGGTGCCCAGGGCAAATACATTTCCTCCAGAAGTGGGAAAACTATCTGTTTTGTATGTTGAGATATTAACCTGGTAACTGTCAAAATAGGATATGTTTGGGTCATTTAGTTTGTCAGTATCCTCAAACTGGATGTTAACCTTTTCGCAGGAAGTACCCAGCAATGCGGTTCCCGCGAGGAGTAACCAGGTTAATATTCTTGGTCGGAACAAAGAAGGTATATTTATCATGAATGGATAGAAATGGGGAAGGTTATTGAAAGACCTGGCAAAGGCTTTTAGTTATCGCTGTCTTCCTGCTCGGCCTCCGGGAAGAACTCCCACATATCATCAAAACGGTAACTGCTATTATTGCCGGTGGTGATATAACCCCTGTTGTTTATGGAAAACCCAAGCCCACCTTCCCTGGCAGTTCCTTCAAAGCCAGTCTTCTCTTTCCAGAGATCAGTAGTGATATCATATTCCCAGACAGTACCAATGGTACTGCTGCGGTTTCCGCAAACGAGGTAGGCCTTGGAGCCCAATAAAAAGGTGATCGCATTCGACCTCCGGATATTTTCATCATAGTCATCGTCATAAGCATCCGAACTGTAGTCGTTTATCTTTCTTTTCTCAGTCCATTTGTTGGTTGAAGGATCGTAGGCCCAGATATCATTGACATAGCTACCATTGTTAAATCCTGTCAGAACATAGCCTTTATTGTCATACACAAACGCCACGGCTTCACTGCGTTTTGATCCCCCAAGGCTGGCTTTTTGGGTCCAGGTGTTTGTAGAAGGATCATATTCCCATAAGTCCTTCAGGTAGTTGCCATCATACCCGGTGGCTATATAGCCCTTGGATCCGATGGAGAATCCCACCGCATTATATCGGGCGGATCCCCCGAAATCAGCCAGTCTGGTCCAGGTATTGGTGGCAGGATCGTATTCCCAGAAATCTTTCAGCTTATTATCATTATCATCATAACCGGTACCTATATATCCTTTTCCATTGATGCTAAAGGCAACGGCTGAGCTTCTTGCTGTCCCAGGAAATGGGGCGATAGTACTCCAGGAAGTTGTTGACTGATCAAATTTCCAAAAATCATTCAACCGCTCACTGCCGTCATAACCCCCACCCACATAAACAACTTCCCCAATGGTAAAAGTGACTGCTTCGGTGCGGCCAACCCCTTCAAATTCCGAACTGCGCATCCAGTTCCCGATCAATTCATCAGAATCACTCGAGTCCTTTGTACAGGAAACGATAAACAGACTCGACAGAATGAGAATGGCGACAGAGACTGGTTTAAGAAAGACGCGGTATTGGGTTACTGTTTTAAACTTGCCTAATTGATTCATGGCTCCTGAATTTGTTTAGGTGCAAAATTTCAGACCCGGCGGTTTAATAAATTGTTAATGGGTAGTAAAGCGGACAAATTGAAGGGTAAAACGGTCAGATAAAATAATCTTCGTATTAAGGGAAAAGCGAATAATCAATGATGGGTCCAGGGAAAGACTTAGTGGAAATAAAAAAGCCTTGTAGTTTTGACTTACAAGGCTTTTCAAGTGCCCAGGACTGGATTCGAACCAGCACACCTCGCGGCGCCGCCACCTGAAGACGGTGCGTCTACCAATTTCGCCACCTGGGCTACGGGGGTGCAAATGTAAGGGATTATTGAAATTTCCAGAAATCTTTAACCCTCCTTTTTTGGACCCTTTACCCTTGGTACCCAACCTAATAATATCACCCCCAGTACCACGAGCATAGTGCCAATGATCTGGGTGGTGAAAATCGGCTCATCCAACAGCCACCAGGCCTGAAAAATGGTGGATACCGGCCCGATACTGGAAATAATCGCCGAATTATTAGAACCTATCCGTTGGGGTCCCGCGCTGATCAAAAAACTGGGGATAACCGTGGAAACCACACCCAGGGCCAAACCATACCAGACAAAATCTGCCGACTGGTTTAGGATACTGTAATTACCTGCCAACAGAAAATGCATAAACACCCCAAAACTGGAGGATAGCATTACGTAGGCGGTAAACCGCGTGGCCCCCACCTGCGGGATAAGACGCCCGCTGCCGGAAATGTAGATGGCAAAAGTGATGGAGCAAAGAAATACCAACCCAGTACCCAGAAAAAACCCCGGGCTTCCGCTATCTATGGTCAACTCACCAATATAAGCCAGGAGAATACCGGTATAGGTAAGACCAAGTGCCCATCGCTGCCTGACCGGAACCTTTTCCCGAAATACCCAGGCATTAATTAGAACAGAAAAACTAGGGTATAAAAAGAGGATCAACCTCTCAAGTCCCGCGGATATGTATTGAAGCCCCATGAAATCAAACAGGCTGCTGAGGTAATAACCTGCCAATCCCAACCCAATGATATATCCCCATTGTTTCCGGGTAAGTTTCGCGGTGTCACCTTGCGGACGGCTCCACCAGGCTGCCAACAAATAAAAGGGGAGGGCAAAGAACATACGGGCAGCCAACAGGGATACTGCATCCACCGGGGTATCCCGAAATGCCAGTTTAACCAATACCGCCTTGGTTGAGAAAAAGAGAGAACCTGCCACCGTGATCAACAGACCGGCTAAGGTTATCCTATGAACAACATGTTTACTCACTTATACCGATACATTGAAATCGCGAAGAGCATCATTCAAACTGGTCTTCAGATCGGTGCTGGGTTTTCGCTGGCCAATGATCAGGGCACAGCCTACCCCGTATTCCCCGGCCGCGAATTTCTTTGAATATGTTCCAGGTATAACAACAGAGCGGGCCGGGACCCTTCCCTTGTATTCCACCGGATCATTTCCACTTACATCTATGATCTTGGTACTCTGGGTCAGCACCACATTGGCACCCAACACGGCTTCCTTTTCCACAATTACCCCTTCCACCACAATACAACGGCTTCCGATAAAACATCCATCCTCCACGATCACCGGACTGGCCTGCAAAGGTTCCAACACACCGCCAATACCAACCCCGCCACTCAGGTGTACACCCTTTCCAATCTGGGCGCAACTTCCCACCGTAGCCCAGGTATCCACCATCGTGCCCTCATCAACATAGGCCCCGATATTCACATAACTGGGCATCAATACCACATTTTTTGCCAAATATGCCCCATAACGGGCCACAGCATGGGGAACAGCCCGAACCCCCAATTCTTTATAGTTCTTTTTGAGCAGCATCTTATCATAAAACTCAAAAGGAGCCAGGTCCCAGGTCTGCATTTGCTGTATCCCAAAATACATAAGAATAGCCTGCTTCACCCATTCATTCACCTGCCATCCGGTTTCTGCCGGAGAGGCTGTACGGAGCCTCCCTTTGTCCACCTCCTCAATTACCGCCCGCACCGCATCCGAGTACTTTGCCTCTTTTAACAACTCACGGTTTGACCAGGCTTCCAATATTAACTCCTTCATTTATTAATTATTTTTTGCGAAAATAAGGAGAGATGAATTACCATCGGGTCACAGGGTAGGATAGATTTCACATTATTCAATACTGAATAGGGGTTTATAGAACTTAGGGGAGATGGGGCATTTATAGGATATCCTTTATGATTAATTATTTGTAATCAAGATACCTTGCTCCCCGGCACCTCCGTGGTTCATCAAACTGTTTAATCTACCTTTGCGGCCAATGACAGTTTTTGAGCCGGATATAGAGCCAGCCCTTCAGGTCCTCCTTAACGGTGGACTCATTCTTTACCCCACCGATACGATCTGGGGAATCGGGTGTGATGCCACTAATAAAGAGGCGGTAAAACGCGTATATGATCTCAAGAAAAGGGAAGATTCCAAAGCCATGATCGTTTTGGTGGCCGACAAGGAGGAGATTTCCAGGTACACTGAAAACCCCAGCCCTGCGGTCTTTCAATACCTGAAAAC
The DNA here is from genome assembly GCA_041916555.1 of Chitinophagaceae bacterium. Classification (GTDB taxonomy): domain Bacteria; phylum Bacteroidota; class Bacteroidia; order Chitinophagales; family Chitinophagaceae; genus SpSt-398. The sequence continues at coordinate 5,345 of JAYRZH010000137.1, forward strand.
CACGGTTAAACCAACCACCGTGATCTACCCAGGCGCCAGGGGATTTGCCCCCAACCTGGTGGCAGCCGACGGCTCCATCGGTATCAGGATCTGCTACGAACCTTTTTGCCAGACCCTGATCAATAAACTGAAAAGACCCCTGGTCTCAACCTCCGCAAACCTCTCGGGTGAACCACCTCCCGGCTGGTTTGGTGAAGTCTCCGAGTCCATAAAATCGGGAGTTGACTATATAGTAAAATACCGACAGGATGACAGAAACCCATCCCTCCCTTCCTCCGTGGTTAAAGTAGTGGAAGAAGGGGTGGTAGTACTAAGACCCTGACCCTGTTTTAAAATAATAAATAAACAGCCGGACCTTTGCCGGAACCATAATAAATAAGTGCATACGCCCCCTAAAATATTAATCATTCAAACCGCCTTTATCGGTGATGTCATTCTGGCTACCGGATTGATTGAAAAGTTGAGTCAGCATTTTCAAGATGCTGATATTGATATTCTTGTCAGAAAAGGCAATGAATCTTTGCTGGAAAACAATCCGCATATCAAAAAGGTGCTTATCTGGGATAAAAAGTCGGGAAAACTGAAGAATTTGTTTCGTATTTTAAGACAGATCCGTCAAAATAAATACGATTTTGTCATCAATGCACACCGATTTGCCTCCAGTGGAATCCTTACCGGATTTTCAGGAAGTAAGAATCGTATAGGGTTCAATAAGAATCCATTAAGCTTCTTATTTACACAAAAAGTTGAACATAAAATTGGCTCAACTCATGAAATAGAGCGTAATCATTTGCTGCTTTCTGGGATACTGCCGGCTAAAGACCCCGATCCGGGAAAGCCCAGGCTCTATCCTTCCAGTTCTGATGAGGAATTCATTGCCAAATGTAAATCACAGACCCCCTATATCACCATTTCTCCCGCTTCGGTATGGTTTACCAAGCAGTTTCCTGCCGCGAAATGGGTGGATTTTCTTAATAGACTCCCTGCGGGGATCCATGTTTTCATGCTTGGTGGTAGAGGAGATAAGGAATTGACAGATAATATAATCAATAACGTTACCTCAAATAAAAATCGCATTGAAAACCTGTGTGGACAATTGAGTTTCCTCCAATCAGGCACTCTAATGCGAGCGGCCCGTATGAACTATGTAAATGACTCGGCCCCGCTGCACATTTGTTCGGCGGTAAATGCACCTGTGGCGGCAATTTTTTGTTCCACCGTCCCTGAATTTGGGTTTACCCCTTTGTCTGATAATTCAGCGCTGATTCAGGTGGAGACCAAGCTCGCCTGCAGACCCTGTGGTTTGCACGGAAAAAGAGAATGCCCGGAAGGCCATTTTAATTGCGCCATACAGATTGATATAAATAAGCTATTGAGTTTGGCAAGAAACTAATCACTAATATTCAACCATTAATAATTGATAATTCATTATTAATTTGAAATAAAATAACGACGA
>JAYRZH010000138.1:0-6640 GCA_041916555.1 Chitinophagaceae bacterium
TTGGATATCATGTGTTCTGATATTGATTGTGGCCCCAAAAGAGCCAGGTCCGTTGGAGGAGGTGCCGACACCCCGTTGCACCTGGATGCTGTTTACGGAGGAACTGAAATCGGGCAGGTTGACAAAAAAAGAGCCCTGGCTTTCGGCATCATTAAAGGGGATACCATTCAGGGTAACATTGATCCGGCTGGCGTCCGTGCCCCGGATACGGATACCTGTATAGCCGATGCCGTTACCGGCATCGGAGTTAATGACAACGCCTGGCACCTGGTTTAGCAGAAAGGGCAGATCGGCCCCCCAGTTATTCCGCTGGATGGTTTCCTTGTCGAGGTTGGTCTTGGTAAAAGGGGCATTTTCACCCGCTCTTGTGGACCTAACTTCCACGGGCACAAGGGTTTTTACACTGTCTTCGGGAACCGGTTTTTCCTGGCCATACAGGAGAATTCCGGATAGCAAATGGATGGATAAAATGGCAATCCTCTTCATTTTTTTAAGTTTTTTGATTTAAAAATGAGAGGGAATGCTGTAAACAGGGGAGAATAACAGGTTCTGTCTCCTTTCCTGCGCAGGCATTACCCTGATCAGGTTCTACGGGTTTGATCTCAGATCCCCGCCAATGGCGGGGAACACCCCGGGAATCGCTGAAAAACAGGCAAATTTAGGAAAGTTTTACCGGCTTGTAACATTTTTCCATCCCTTACCGTATTACGATAAATACCAAACCAAGTAAAAATGAAAAAGAGTCTACTAATTGCCTGCCTTTCCTTCTTTACCTTGGGGCTATTGGCCCAAAAAACGGCTGTGGTGAACGATCCCAATGCCGAGGTCAGAAAAGCCAGTGGTTTTCATACCATCAAAGTATCCCATGCTTTTGATGTGTACATAACCCAGTCAACGGAAGAAGCAGTGGCTGTTAGTGCCACCAAGCAGGAATACAAGAATAATATCATTGTGGAAGTAAAGGATGGGATTCTTAGCGTGAGTTATGACAATCCCAAGAAGTGGAAAGGTTGGAATAGTGATAAGATGGACCTGAAAGTGTATATATCCTTCAAGGATATCAAGAAACTGTCTGCCAGCGGGGCCTGTAATGTCCACCTGCTTACACCCATAAAAGTGGATGAACTGGCGCTTGATTTTTCAGGAGCAACTGATATGAAGAATGCCGATATCCAGGTAAATAAGCTGAAGGTGGAAGTCAGTGGCGCGTCAGATGTTCAATTGAAGGGAAGGGCCACTGAGATCAAGGTGGATGCCAGTGGAGCGAGTGATTTTAAGAGCATGGATTTTCAGGCAGACTATTGTGATGTGGAAGCCAGTGGGGCCAGCACCATTCATATCACGGTCAATAAAGAGCTTTCCGCCCGTGCTTCAGGGGCTTCCGATATCAAGTACAAAGGCGAAGGTCTGATAAGGAATATCCATACCAGCGGGGCGAGTTCGGTTTCGCGGAAGTCCTGATGGTGATAGCTATAAGAATTAGGGAATTAGCATAATAAACAAGGAATGAGGAAGTGATTTTCAATCCTTTCTCATTCCTTGTTTATTATGCTAATTCCTTATTTTTTTGGTCTTTCAGTTTCATTCGCTTATCTTTGCGCCCACATCGCGAAGTAGAGCAGCGGTAGCTCGTCGGGCTCATAACCCGAAGGTCGGGAGTTCGATCCTCCCCTTCGCAACAAAAGGGGACCCACAAAGTCCCCATTTTTTTTCTTGCCGGCGCAATGAATCTGACTACCTCCTTTTTTTGGCAGACCCATTGTTTCCGGTATGCCCAAAAAAAATGAAAGCCGGTTTTGTCAATATTTTTGGTAAGCCCAACGCGGGCAAAAGCACTTTTCTCAATGCGGTCATGGGAGAGAAGTTGGCTATTGTATCCCACAAAGTGCAGACGACAAGGCACCGTATCAAAGGAATCCTCAGCGGTGATGGATACCAGGTGATATTTTCCGATACACCGGGTATCATTGAGCCAAAATATAAACTGCATGAGAAGATGATGGCGGCGGTGAAAAGCTCGCTCGAGGATGCAGACTTGGCCATATTAATGGTTGATGCCCGCGAAAACCCCGATGAAGCTGACGCGATATTTCAATCCCTGCACCTGAAAGTTCCCGCCTTCCTGTTGATCAATAAGATTGATATGGTGGAGAAGTCAAAAGTGCAGGCCCTGGCTGATTATTTTTCCTCCAGGAAATATGTAAGGCATTCCTTTCCCGTGTCCGCCCTTACGGGAAAGGGCATCAAGGAAGTGCTGACCGCCATTATTGACGCGTTACCGGAAGGGCCGCCTTTCTTCCCGGAAGACGATATCTCTGATCTCAATACCCGGTTCTTTGCCGGTGAGTTGATAAGGGAAAAGATATTCGAATTGTATGAGGAGGAAATTCCTTATCACTCCACCGTAGTGGTTACGGAGTTTAAGGAAAAACAAACCCTGATCAAGATCACTGCCGAGGTCATTGTTCAACGCGAGACCCAGAAGATCATTATCCTTGGGAAGGGCGGTTCAATGATCAAGCGACTGGGTACGGAAGCCAGACAATCCCTGGAATCATTTCTCGGGCAAAAGGTCTTTCTGGAACTATTTGTAAAGGTGAGACCAAAGTGGCGGGATAACGAGACTTTCTTACGTGAGTATGGATATTTAGGATAACTTAAGAATTAATAACATGGGATATACTGTTGCCATTGTCGGACGCCCCAATGTGGGTAAAAGCACCTTCTTCAACCGGTTGTTGGAGCAGAGGAAAGCCATCGTGGATGATGTAAGCGGGGTTACGCGTGATCGCCAATACGGAGTGAGCGATTGGAATGGTAAAAACTTCAACGTAGTGGATACAGGTGGGTTTGTGCCGGATAGTGAGGATGTGTTTGAAAGGGAGATACGGAAACAAGTGGTCATTGCCGTGGAAGAAGCCAATGCGATTGTATTCATGGTGGATGCCGCTACCGGTATCACCGATCTGGATGATGCCATGGCGAAAGTGCTGCGGAAAAGCAGCAAGCCGGTTTACCTGGTAGTCAACAAGGTGGATAATAATGAACGCATGCTACAGGCCAATGAATTTTACAGCCTGGGCTTTGATCCCATTTATTTTGTTTCTTCCATCAGTGGTAGTGGAACAGGGGAATTACTGGATGCCATCGCCGAAGGTATTCCTGAAAGCGCTTCTGAGGATGTAAAGCGTGAACAGGAGTTGCCCAAGTTTGCCATCATTGGTCAACCCAATGTGGGCAAGTCATCCCTCCTGAACGCCCTTATTGGGGAGGAAAGGACCATTGTGAGCGATGTGGCAGGAACAACGAGGGATACGATCCATACGCATTACAATATGTTTCAAAAGGAGTTTATCCTCATTGATACGGCAGGAATCCGGCGAAAAGCCAAAGTGCATGAAGACCTGGAGTTTTATTCTGTTATCCGCGCGATTAAAGCCGTAGATGAAGCCGATGTATGTATGCTCCTGCTGGACGCAGAAAAAGGCATCACGGCGCAAGACCTGAGCATATTCAGCCTGGCCACCAAGAAAGGGAAGGGGGTAGTGATCCTGGTGAATAAATGGGACCTGGTTGAAAAATCCACCAATACTGCCCGTGATTATGAAAAGCAATTAAAAGAAAGATTGGCGCCATTTACAGATGTCCCCATTCTGTTTATCTCTGCAAAAGAAAAGACAAGGATATTCAAAGCGATTGAAAAAGCGCTGGAAGTAAATGAGAACAGGAGCCGCAAAATTCCTACCTCCAAACTTAACGATACCATGCTGAAGGCTGTTGAGTCCTATCATCCGCCTATGGTCAGGGGCCACCTGATAAAGATCAAATATATTACGCAGTTGCCCACTGCCGTACCTTCCTTTGCCTTCTTTACCAATTTTCCGGATGACATTAAAAAGCCTTATCAGAACTACCTGGAAAACCAGTTACGGGAGCATTTCAATTTCAGCGGGGTGCCCGTGCGTTTATTCTTCCGGAAAAAGTAATTTATCTTTGCCCTATTCATCACCAAAAACCGAATACATGAAAAGGATCCTTCTTGTTTTACTGGTTGCATCCGTCATGGTGGCTTGCAATAACAGTTCTGATTCTGCCCAAGGCGGGAAATCAGATACGTCCGCTAATACGCCTTCGGAAGCAGATATTGCCAAGGACCTTCAGCAAATGGCAGACAGTCCCGATCATTACGCCGACAGCCTGGCCAAAGTTGCTGATACCTTGAAGAAACTTATTCCCATGCCAAAGCGTTGATTACACCAACTTTTTTATAGGAAAATAACCTCCCAAAATTCGGGAGGTTTTTTTATTCCCCTTCTTTCATCGGGTAGCTTTGTTTTTTATAAAAATTAACCTCCTTATGAAAGCAATAACTCTTACCCTTAGTATTTTTCTTAATTGCTGGTTGATGCCAGTTCAATCCCAGGTAAAATGGGATGGCGCAATGGATGGTGATGGCGATGGGTTTTCCTGGAATGATCCTCAGAATTGGAACCTGGACCGATTACCCACACCCGATGATGATGTCATATTGGACCAAACCCTTCATCCTTTTTCCTATGAAGTGGTTTTGCCCTCCGGTGATGTAACAGTTTCTGTGGGGCATCTTTTCATCCAGCCACGAAGCGGTTCAAGCATTTTACTGACACTGCCCATTTCCAATACCGGGAACCCGGGGTTTATCGCCACCGGTTCAGGCGATGCGGTGGTATTGGATAGCGGGGCCGTATTCCTGAATATTTCAGGCGCCTCCTCGGGCACTCCGGTGATGGTGGGTACGAATAATTCTTTTCGTATCAATAATGGGGGACGGTATATTCACCGGACACCCCGAGGGCATACCAATAACTTTGTTACCCGGCTTTCACAGGTACCTGGAACCGAAAAAGGGATCTTTGAATTTGATGTTCCCGGTTCCCCAGGCACCAGCTACGTGGTCTCAGGATCCGGACGGACATTTGGCTCCCTCTGGCTCACTGGTTTTGCCGCCGGGGGGAATAAAACTTATGTTACCTCTGGGGCAAACCGCTTATCGGTTAAGGGAGATTTGATCCTGCAGCGCGGTGCGGATTACACCCACAATATTCAGAACATATTGGGGGTGGAGGGAATGTTAAGGATAGATACAGGAAGCCTCCTGAATTTGTCCAGCGGCAATTTCTCCACCGAGTTGTTATTGGGAAGTGACCTTCAGGTGGATGGGCAGCTTACCGAAACGGGTACAGGCAGGCCTGGCCTTGTATTTAAGGGGTTTAAATTACAACGGGTCCGTATCGGGGAAACTGGTTCCTTACAGGGTGACAGCCTTTGGATGAAAGTGGATAATCCGCTGGGTATTGCACTTGATAAAAAGCTCACTATACCCTATATGCTTATTTTTTCCAATGGGAACCTGGTCTCTTCTTTCTCAGCACCATTGGTTTTTCCTTCTGCAACCAACTGGACCGGTGCCAGTCCGCAAAGCCACACCAATGGCCCGGTACAGCGTATCGGGAATACGGATTTCACCTTTCCGATAGGGGAAGGCGGGCTTTATGCCCCGATAGGCATCAAGGGTAACCCGGAGGCGAAGGCAGAGGAAATCTGGCAGGCGGCATATTACAGGCTTGATCCGCGGCAAATGGCGGGCGGCTCCGTTCAACCAACATTATCTCATGTCAGCCAGGTGGAGTACTGGGATATCAGACCTATAGGGGATTCCTCCCAGCGGTACTTTGATCTGTATGTTGGGGAAACCAGTTTTGCCAACGACTCCACAGCCCTTCGGGTGGCTTTTAGGGGAGCTGAAGAGAGATGGGCTGATCTGGGAAATGGCGGATTTAACACATATTCCTTAAACCCGTTGACTGGAATGTTGCGGGCTGATCGACCTATAGATGCTGGAGGATTATTAACCCTTGGAAGCAGTGAAGGCTCACCCGTTAACCCCCTGCCTCTACATTTTGTGGATTGTAGATTGATGAGCCAGGATCCCGGGTACAAACTTACCTGGACCACCGGTGACATACCCAAACCTTCAAGTTGGTTTACCATAGAACGTTCTTTCAATAATGCCGCGTTTGAAATCATTGGCCGATTGGAAGCAGGTGCCAAAAGGGTTTATGCCTGGTTGGATAGCCTGGTCATAAAAGATGATCACTTATCATCTGAATGGGAAATTGATCCGCTGGTTACCTATCGGATCCGTCATTGTACTCCGGATGGGCAATCAGAATTATCCCCGGTTATGGTAAGCAGGTTGAAGCAGGACTGGCAACCGCGGGCAAGGCTTTACCCCAATCCGCTATTGGAAAGGGGAACTCTGGAATTGGAGGCAAAAGCAAATACCAGGGTGGAAGTACAGGTATATGACCGCTGCGGGAAATTGCGGAAACGGATTTCCCTGGATTTGAAAAAGGGAAAGAACAATTGCTCCATTCGGATGGAACAACTTGAAAAAGGGTGGTATTGCATCAGGATTCAATCGCCTTTCGATCAGTATCCCGCCATTCCTTTCATCAATCGTTGATCACCCTTTAAACCGCCGGATGATTTGATTGGTCTTTTTCTTGAATTGAATAAATTCCTGTTTCTGCTGTAAGATAAATGGGTTCTCTTCCAGTTTGCCCACCACTTCGTTCATTTCACGGGTGGACTCATAAAC
>JAYRZH010000139.1:0-6593 GCA_041916555.1 Chitinophagaceae bacterium
TTTGGCGGGAAGTGTTTGATCGTGACAGAGCTCGGAGCGGCTGAAACCTTTGTACATGAGGATCCTGAGGTAGGTGAGGGTGCCAGGTTAGGGATCCGGTTGGATTATGTCACCTCCGACAGTGAGGCGTTTGAAAGCCCCTGCGATATTGTTGTGACTAATTACGAGCGGGTCCGGATGGGTGAGTTTGATTTTGGCCAATATACTGCGGTATGGTTGGATGAAGGGAACTACGTGAAGAACATGGCCAGCGAGACTACGGACAGTCTCCAGCGTGAACTTGCAAAGGTTAAGTACAAGTTTATAGCCACGGCCACGCCATCACCAAATGAAACCCTTGAACTGGTAAACTATGCGCATGTATTGGGTATTGCAGACCGCGGAGGCATCCTTACCCGGTTCTTCCAACGAAATAGCACCAAAGCCGGCGAGCTTACCCTTCACCCGCAGCATGAGGATGATTTCTGGATGTGGGTCTATTCCTGGGCGGTATTCATCCAGCGGCCCAGCGATTTGTGCTACGATGATGAGGGCTATGATCTTCCCCCGCTTAACGTGCACTGGCATGAGGTGAAAATCACAGAAGCCTATGACGGTAAGGTCAACCGGGACGGCCAGAAGGAAATGTTTATAAGCGGAAGCGCCTCCCTACCCGATGCCGCTAAAATAAAACGAGTTAGTATAGAAGACCGTTTGAGGCAGGCATACGATTGTATAACGGCAAATGTTCTTACGGGTGGTGGTAGTCATTGGATTATCTGGCACCACCTGGAAGATGAGCGGAAAGCAATAGAGAAGGCTTTTAAGAGCCATGAATCATTTTCGTCTGTGTATGGTTCACTGCATTGGAAGGAAAAGGAAAAACGAATTGTGCAGTTTTCCAAAGGCGAGCTGCAAGTGTTGGCCACGAAGCCGGAAATCAGCGGGGTAGGTTGCAATTTCCAAAAGCACTGTTATAATAACATTGTTTTGGGCATCAATCACTCATTTGATGAGCTGTACCAGCTTCTGAAACGCACTCACCGGTACGGACAGGTCCATCCGGTTGAGGCTCATATCTTCTATACGCCGGAAGAATATGATATCGTAAATAACCTGAAAAGAAAGTGGGAGGAGCATGAGGAGGCCAGGTCGAAGATGCGGGAGATCGTTCTGAAATACGGGCTAAATCATTCCAAGTTTGTAGAGGAAAAGCGCCGGACGTTTGAATCCGGTCGGAAAGTGATCCAAGGTAAGAATTACACCCTGGTGAATACTGACTGCGTTCCGGAGATTGCCATGATGGCCGATAATTCGGTCGATATGATCCTAACCTCAATTCCATTTGGAAACCACTACGAATACACGGACAAGTACAATGATTTTGGACACAATACGTCCAATGATGATTTTTTCCGGCAGATGGATTTTCTGGTACCTGAACTGCTCCGTGTATTGAAGCCTGGCCGGATCGCTGCCATACATACCAAGAACAGGATCCATTACGGAAGTGTCACGGGCCTTGGATTCAGCACATTTCACCGGTTTACCCACAAGGCCGCCGATTGCTTTGAGCGCAATGGATTCCACTGTATGGGCTTTCACATCGTTCCTACGGATGTCGTTGCCGAGAATAATCAGACTTACCGATTAGGGTACAGCGAAGCCTGCAAGGACATGACAAAGATGGGAGCGGGAATCCCCGAAGAGATATGGCTATTCAGGAAGGCGCCGACCTCAAATGCCGATGCCTATGCAGATGAGCCTGTGACACACGAAAAAGATCAGTACAGCCTATCCAATTGGCAGATCGATGCGGATGCCTTCTGGAGGTCTAGCGGAAACCGGTATCTGCAACCGGAGGAGCTGCAGAAGTTGAACCTCAAGCAGGTCCGTAAAATGTGGGATAAGTTTAACGAAGAAACGGTGTATGATTATGAGGGCCATGTTCAGCTCCTCGATGAGTTGAACTTACAGGATAAACTATCCAGGACATTCACTACCCTGCCCATGCGCAGCACAACCCCCTACATCTGGAATGATGTAAACCGGATGCACGGCCTCAATATGGAGCAAAGCCGGCGTAAGCAGCAGAATCATATTTGCCCGATGCCATTCGACCAGGTAGATCGCCTGATCGAAATGTACAGCAATCCCGGGGATTTGATACTGGATCCTTTTGGCGGGTTGGGTACCACCGGTGTACGTGCCGTGAAGAAAGGTCGCCGCGCCTACATCACCGAACTGAATGATATCTACGCGAAATGCGCAGCCGTGTATCTAAAAGAGACAGAATACAAGGCTGAGGTTCCAACATTGTTTGACGTAATAACCAAAACTGCATGAGTCCAAACTTTTTGATAGTTGATCTTTTTTGCGGCGCCGGAGGGGTAACCACCGGTTTTGCCATGGCTAATGATGGAATTGCTAAGGTAATTGCCTGTGTCAACCATGACCCGAAGGCCATTGAAAGCCACTGGAAGAATCATCCGGAGGTAAAGCATTTTGAGGAGGATATAAGGACGCTCGACCTTACTGAGCTGGCCATGTGTGCAAAGGATTGGCAGGATCAGTACCCGGATGCAAAATTGATCTTATGGGCTTCTTTGGAGTGTACCAACTTCAGCAAGGCAAAGGGTGGCCAGCCCCGGGATGCGGACAGCAGAACCCTGGCAGATCACCTTTACCGATATGTGGAGATACTCAGGCCCGATTACGTCATGATAGAGAATGTTGTGGAGTTTATGTCCTGGGGCCCTCTGGATGAGAATGGCAAGCCTGTGAGTCGCCGTAATGGTTGTGATTGGCTCCGGTGGCGCCGGGAGATGTGTGAGCATGGATATACGGATGAGTGGAAGGAAATGAACAGCGCTGATTTCGGGGCCTATACCAGCCGAAACCGGTTGTTTGGCATATTTGCCCGCCCTGACCTTCCCATCTGCTGGCCGGAGCCTACACATAGCAAAAAGCCAGGTACAGGGATGTTTGAGGGATTAAAGAAGTGGATGCCAGTAAAGCATGTGCTGGATTTCTCCGATGAAGGGGAAAGCATATTTGGCCGTAAGAAGCCGCTGAGTGAAAAGACCCTGGAACGAATCTATGCGGGGTTGGTAAAGTATGTGGCAAAGGGAGACACGGCATTTATCAGCAAGTATTTCAGCGGCCGGCCATCCGGTAAGGTCAATAGCGTGGATAATCCATGTCCAACGGTCACCACATTTAGCGGATCAACGATTGTACAGACAAAGAGCTTTTCTGATCTCCCGGTTGAAAACCCGATTGGAGCAATTACAACGGTTGATCATCATTCCCTGATCCAGACAAAGATGGCTCCTGTTTCCATGCTGAAATACAACTCAGTCAATGGAGATACAGGAAAGCATGTGCCACCATCGGTGGAGGATCCTTGCCCGGTTGTGGCAGCACAGAGCCGTCTAGGTTTGGTACAAGGAGAGTTTATTGTACAGCGAAATACCGGTAACCCCGAAAGCAAACTGGTGGATCTTGATGGTCCTGCGAGAACATTGACCGGTACCGGTGGAAATCAGGACGTTGTTTTTTTGAAACATTACTATTCAGGCGGGGGTCAGCACTCATCAATAAATGAACCTCATCCTACAATAACTGCAAGGGAAGGTGATGCAATTGTAATAGCGAAATCTTCCCAAAACCAGTCTATTGATCAACCTGCCGGAACGATTCTACCAACGGATAAGCATAGGCTGGTTGAGGCGGTCCCGTTTGTGATGCCTACCAGCTATGACAATAAGCCGAGGTCAATAGACGAGCCAGCGCCAACGATCCAGGCCAGTCGTAGGCATCATTATATCGTAAACCCCAGTCACGGCGGTCATAGCACATCCACTGATCAGCCCTGCCCTGTGATTATTGCCCGGCAAGATAAGGCCCCATTGTACCTGGTACAGGTCGAAAATGGCCCGGTTTCCATTGCCATCTATGAGGATGATACGGAGTTCTCAATTAAGATCAAGCAATTCATGGCTGCATATGGTCTGGTAGATATCAAAATGAGGATGCTGAGAGTGCATGAGCTTTTGAAGATTCAGGGATTTCCGGAAGGGTACCAACTGGCCGGCAACCAGAGCGACCAAAAGAAATTCATTGGGAACAGTGTGGTCCCTTTAGTGGTAAAGTTCTGGATAGAGGCTTTAAATGATCGAATAGTCTTTTACTCACAAGCAAAAACTGCATAATGGTAGAAGTCGCTGAGGTACATAATGGGTATGAGGTAAAATTTGTTTACCGTCCATGGCTTGTGCAGGCCGTGAAGGAAATACCTGGCGCCAAATTCAATGGAGCTAAAAAGCATTGGTATATCCCTTCGTCATCCGAAACCGAGTTAAAGAACTGGATCAATAAGATTGGGGCAAAATTAGGAGCGCAGGCCCCGGTTCAAATAGGAGAGATTCCTGACCTGCCTGAGCTTGAAATTGATATTGACCCGGTTATCTATCACAGAGACAGAAAGACGCAAGGATTGTCGAGCACCTTATTTCATTATCAAAAGAAGGGAGTTGCATACGGACTGAACAAACAGCGATTCATCAATGGTGATGACATGGGATTGGGTAAGACCGCCCAATCAATAGCCACCTTGGTTACCGGTGGAGCAAAGTGCATACTGGTGATTTGCCCGGCCACACTCAAAGAGAACTGGAGGAGGGAATGGAGGTTGTGGGCAGATCGCGAGGCGATTATCCTGCGTGACAGCATCAAAAGATCGTGGCAGCAATATTACCTAGTGGGTGGTGTGAAGGTTTTCATTGTAAACTACGAAAGCCTTAAAAAATACTTTGTCGAACGGATTGACAAAAAGTATGATAAGGAGGGGAAAGAAATGCCACTGAGACTCAATCACATTCACTTTGTTGAGACGATATCATTATTTGATGCCGTGATCATTGACGAGCTGCACCGGTGCAAGGATGGCAGAAAACAGGTTAGCAAATTCGTGATGGGGATTACTCGAGGTAAACAATGGGTTTTGGGCCTTACCGGTACGCCTGTTGTCAACAAACCAATGGATCTTATTAGTCAGCTTCATATAGTTGGCAGATTGGAAGAGTTTGGAGGGTACAAGCGATTTACCGACCGGTATTGTGCCGGATTAAGCCAGGCATCCAATTTAAAAGAACTGAACTATTTCCTGAATACCAAATGTTTTTACCGAAGGTTAAAAAAGGAAGTTCTTGAGGATATGCCGGATAAGCTGCGATCAATCCTTATGGTCGATATTGACAATAGGAGAGAGTATGAAAAGGCTCAAAACGACCTAGTTTCTTACCTGCGAGAGAATTTAAAAAAGACAGACGATCAGATCACAACGGCTATCCGTGGTCAAGCAATGGTATTGATTGGAATATTAAAGCAAATTTCTGCCCGTGGTAAGGTAGCAGGCATGGTGGAACATATTCAGGAGGTTGTTGATGCAGGTGAAAAGATCGTTGTATTTGCATGGCACAAAGAAATAGTATATGAGCTTAAAAAAGCTGTTCCAGGATCGGTTACCGTTGTTGGTGATGATAGTATGACTGCACGACAACACGCAGTTGATAGCTTCCAGAACGATCCAAGGACACAAGTAATTATTTGCAATATTCAATCCGGAGGAGTTGGTATTACATTAACTGCAAGCTCCCGGGTGTCTTTTATAGAGCTACCGTGGCACCCTGCACACGCAGATCAGGCAGAGGATCGATGCTGGCGTATTGGTCAAAAGAACTGCGTTCAGTGTACGTATGTGTTGGGTGATGACACAATAGATAAGGATATCTATGATATCATAGAAGCAAAGAGGCAGATAGTCAGCCAGATTACCGGCGCTGAGAATGAAATTGAAACCAGTGTGATTGATGACTTTATAAATCTATTCCGTGCCAAGGTATGAGTTACCAGATGTCCATATTTGACATTGAGGCTGGCAAACGGTTGGCCGTTGCTGGGATAGAACTGGCAAAGGAAACAGCCGATAAGGAGTTCAATGGGTGGTCTAGTACGTGCTGGCAACTATTCCGGTACTGGTTATTGAAAAAGCCCAGATACTTTGAATTCATGATCGAGGATTTCAGAAAGCATGTGTATGACATGGATTTGATCGAAAAACCAAAGACGGACCGGGCATTTGGTTTTATCAGTAAGCGGGCATTAAAGGAGGGGCTGATTGAGTTTGTGGGTACTTCCCGGGTTAAAAATAAAAAAGCACACGCCACTCCCGCAAGTGTGTGGCGAAAAAAATAATAGGTAGGATATGGGTCGAAAAATGAAGTATGGCCTTGATTACTTTCCCTTGGATGTTGACTTCTTTGACGATCACAAATTATTGATGATCGAGGAAGAGCTCGGTGTCAAGGGCGGGTACCTTGCCCTTCGCCTGATGGCGATGGTGTATGAACAAGGCTACTATCTGGAGTGGCAGGAAAGCTCCAGGGTGTCCTGTGCGAAGCGCGTTGGTAATGGATTTACCGGTTCGTTAGTGTGGGAAATACTTGATTGCTGCCTGAAGCATGGCCTATTTGATCGGGATAAGTTCGAGAGGTATGGCATTTTAACAAGCAACGGGATTCAAAAAAGGTGGCAGGAAGTGATGAAACTGA
>JAYRZH010000140.1:0-6228 GCA_041916555.1 Chitinophagaceae bacterium
GGAAGGCCCGGCACTGGAGCTGTATAAGAACATTTTGTCCAAATTCAAGGGCCTTTTCTTTATTGCCAGTGGGGGAGTCAGTTCGCTGGAAGACCTCGAGGCCCTTGCGGAAATAGGCTGTCATGCGGCAATCATTGGGAAAGCGATTTACGAAAACCGGATCAGGTTAAAGGACCTGGAAAGATTTCAATGAGCAACAATCCATATATTATCGAAAGAGGTCTTACCAAAAGGATCATTCCCTGTCTGGATATCCGTGATGGCCGGACAGTGAAAGGGACCAATTTTGTTGACCTGCGTGATGCCGGTGACCCGGTAGAACTTGGGGCCTTGTATGCGCGGGAAGGCGCGGATGAACTGGTGTTCCTGGATATAACTGCAACTGTAGAGAAACGAAAAACACTGAGTGCACTGGTTCGCCAAATCGCCGGACATGTCAATATACCTTTCACAGTGGGTGGTGGGGTAAAGACGGTGGAGGATGCGTCTGTATTATTAGACAATGGGGCCGATAAGGTTTCAATAAATACTGCGGCGGTTAACTCCCCTGAGCTGATCAGTAACCTGGCCAGGGAATTCGGAAGCCAGTTTGTGGTATTGGCCATTGATACCAAACTGGAAGAAGATGGCGAATGGTATGTTTATTTACATGGGGGACGTACCCGGACTGAATGGCGATGTATGGACTGGGCCAGAAGGGCGGTTGAATTGGGGGCCGGGGAGATCCTGCTCACCTCAATGAACCATGATGGTACCAAATCGGGCTTTGCCCTGGATATTACCCGGGAATTGTCTTCCAGTCTTCCGGTTCCTGTCATTGCCTCGGGTGGTGGTGGAACCATGGATCATTTTGTAGATGTATTTCAAAAAGCCGGGGCTGATGCCGCCTTGGCGGCCAGCATTTTCCATTTTAAAGAAATCGCGATCCCCGAATTAAAACACTACCTGAAAAGAAGGGGCATAGCCATTCGGTAAACTAATCCTGTTCCCGGGGCTTTCTGCCGGAAGCCTTCCAACCCTTAAATTTGTACACTCATGATCAATGTCAATTTTGAAAAATACCCAGATGGATTGGTGCCGGCCATTATCCAGGACCAACAAACCCAGAAGGTGCTGATGCTGGGATTTATGAATAAGGAGGCCCTGGACATTACCATGCAAAAAGGGCTGGTTACATTTTTTAGCCGGAGCAAGAACCGTTTATGGACAAAAGGGGAAGAAAGTGGTAACCACCTGCTTGTCAGAGAGGTAATGGCTGATTGCGACCAGGATACCCTGTTGATCAAAGCCAGCCCGACCGGACCTGTGTGTCATACCGGAGCGGATACTTGCTGGAATGAACGCAACCATTTTAGTGATTTTCTGCACTACCTGGAGGATATAATTACCCTCCGGCGATCTGGTTCGGATGATAAGTCGTATGTACACCAGTTGTTTGGAAAAGGGATGAATAAAATAGCCCAGAAAGTGGGGGAGGAAGCGGTTGAACTGGTGATTGAAGCCAAGGATAACCGGGACGAACTTTTTTTAAATGAAGCAGCCGATCTGCTATTTCATTATCTAATTTTACTTCAGGCAAAAGGGAAGAAACTGGATGATGTGGTGGAAGTGCTAAAATCAAGACATAAATGAAGACCATCATGAAATCGTTCTTATTAATTTGTGTGACCTGTCTGGGGCTGATTACTGTTTCCGCGCAGAAAACAGAGGGGTTCCAGATTGCCGGTTTTTTGAACGGATTGCCAAATGGTACGGTGGTATCCCTGATCAATCCCGAAACCCGTCAGGTATTGATGACAGACACAGCGAGGGATAATAAATTTACTCTGAAAGGGGTGGTAGCCGAACCTGAGATCAGTCTTTTGTCAATAGGAGGAGGGAAGACCAGGCTTGTATTTCTGGAAAACAAGAAAATCCATATCACCGGTCAGGCAGATTCGCTGAGCAATTCCACCGTAAGAGGATCAAAGTCACACGATGAATTTGAGCAGGTGATGGTGATAATGAAACCTCATATTGCCCGTATCAACCAAAGCGCGGGCATTATCAATCAAATGCCCTCAGGCCCCCTGCGAGACTCCCTGATGAATGAGTACAATATCGCGAATACTGCTTTTCAGGAAGCCATTGAGCAATTTGTGAGTGAACACAAGAAAAGCTATGTATCCTTGTTTCTTGTAACAAACACCCTTTCGAATACCGGGGATGTGTCTTCTACTGAAAAAAGGTTTGGGCTACTGGATGAAAGTATCCGCAATTCCCAAGGCGGCCAGCGGCTTAGCCAAATGATCGAAGAATTAAAAATTGGGGCAGTGGGTACCACAGCCATTGACTTCACCCAACCCGATACCTCTGGCAACCTGGTTTCGTTATCCTCCTTCAGAGGCAAATATGTGCTCGTTGATTTTTGGGCAAGCTGGTGTGGCCCTTGTCGCGCGGAAAACCCCAACGTGGTGGCCAATTATCAGAAGTTCAAAGACAAGAATTTTACCGTGCTGGGTGTTTCGCTAGATCGCCCAGGGCAAAAAAACGCATGGATCCAGGCGATTAAAAAAGATAATCTAACCTGGACCCATGTCAGTGATTTGAAATCCTGGGAAAACGCCGCCGCGCAATTGTACCGCGTATCGGGTATTCCATTTAATTTCCTGGTTGACCCCAACGGCACCATCATTGCCAAGAATCTTCGTGGGCCGGACCTGGAGAGCAAACTCTGTGAACTATTAGGATGTAACTAAAAATCCATTAGCTTCTGGCTATTGGTTATTAATTGACATCCTGCTTATTCTTCAGTTTCTCGATCATTCCCTCTACAGATTTCTTATTCAGGTCATCCGGTGCCTGTGAAAGGGCCTTGGTCATAAATTTTAAGGCATTCTTAAAATCTCCGGTTCCGGAATATCCTCTGCCCAGTCCTACCAGGGTGGTGAATTGGTCAGGATTCTTAGAATAATTCAGCTTGAATACTTCCAGCGCTTCAGCGTTTTTCTTTTGATTCAATAGTTGCCGGCCATATTGATGAAGGTCCATCATATTTCCAAGTGGCATGGCTTTCTTCATCACGGAATCGGCTTCCGCCGTACGCCCAAGGGCTTTGAGTACATTGGCCTTGGTAACATGGGTTTGGAATTCCATATTGCCGCCAAAGATGGCACTGGTTGCCGTATCGGCCCATAAAAGGGCTTCATCCAGGTTGGTCTTATTTTGAACACACCAGGCAGCGGCCTGGTTCCAGCTTTGCCAGGTAAATCCAAGTCGGTTACGAAGCTGGCTTCGGAAGAGTTCAACCTGGTTCTTGATCAGGTCGGTTTCCACCCGGAAGGGGAATGACATTTTCTCCCACATCAAACTGATCGTAGCAGCATTGTCTGTCTGGTTGGTAAACTAATATATAAGCAACTCCACCGAGCGGTCCAGGGCAACCGGCTTGATGGTAACCCGCAAGGCGTCTTCTTCGGGATTGTAGAAGTAGCTACCCCAGGAGATTGTATTTTTTGAAAAAATAAGGGTGCTGGCATTGGGGTCATAGGCGAGGAACAGGCCATACTTGCCTGCCTTAAGCGGTTTGCCTTCGATGGTGACATCAGTGGAAAACTCGATGGTGGTATTTTCATTGGCACCTGCCCGCCAGGGCGCAGCTTTAGCAGGTCCAAACTGCTGGTCGATAAATCCGTTGTGTACGATGCCTGTTCCGTAGATTTTTCCTTCCCGGCCTTTTACTCCGGGGCGGTCATAATTGATCTCCACTTTGGTCAGACCAATTTGTTCCCCCACCATGGCTTTTTTATTCCCACCACTCGGAGTGGTGGTCAATTGTGCAGACAACCCGGCTGTTACAAGCAGGCTGGCTGCGAGGAATAATTTTTTCATAATGCGGCTGATTTTTCCCAAAATTAAAGGGAACTATCAGGGAGAAGTTGCCGCTTATATAATTGGATAGCGTTTTCATATCCCAGGTAGAGGGCATCGCAAACCAGTGCGTGACCGATGCTAACCTCTTCGAGGAAGGGTATATGGCGGCTGAACCAGGCCAGGTTGTTCAGGTCAAGGTCATGACCGGCATTGATACCCAGTCCTAAGGAATGGGCCAATTCCGCCGCCTTAACATAGGGAGCTATGGCTTTTTCTTTTTCCCCAGTGGCAAAGATGCGGGCATAGGCCTCAGTATAAAGTTCAATACGGTCTGTTCCTGTTTCGGCGGCCCCTTTTACCATTTCAGGTACAGGGTCCACAAAAATCGAAACCCGGATTCCGGCTTGTTTAAAGAGGCTGATGATTTCACGCAGGTACTGCCGGTGGGTAATGGTATCCCAACCATGGTCGCTGGTGAGTTGTCCTTCCGCATCGGGTACCAAGGTTACCTGATGGGGTTTGGTTTCTAATACCAGGTCAATAAACTTCTTTTCCCGGCAGTTGCCTTCGATATTGAATTCGGTGGTTATGATCTTTTTGATCTCTCGAACATCCGCATAGCGGATATGTCTTTCATCCGGTCTTGGGTGCACGGTTACCCCATCCGCTCCAAACCGCTGGGCATCGATGGCTGCCCTGACCACATCGGGGTTATTTCCCCCCCGGCTGTTGCGAAGGGGGGCTAATTTGTTTATATTGACCGACAGTTTTGTCATTTGGCAAAGATAGCCACAAAAAAAAGACGGCCTCACAGGAGGCCGTCTCGAAGGTTGCTGGTTATTCGGTTATTATTTAACGATGATCAGTTGTTTCTGAATTTCCACACCCGCGCTATTTCTGATGATCAGGGTATAGCGACCTGCGGGCCAATCCAGGCTGTAATCATTCAGTTTGCCACCCAGTGTCCAGGATCCCATCTTATGACCGGTTTGGTCATAGGCGGTTACAAAACCACCGACAAAGTCTGCGGCCACAACCATACGGAAGTTACCACCTGTACTTGGGTTCGGGAAGAGGTTGACCTTATTGGCTGTACTGGCGATGATCGTAAATACATCACTGGCTGTTCCAACGCATCCATTGACATCGGTAAATGTGTAATTCACCTGGTGGTTTCCTTGCGGGAAGGCCGCCGGGTTGATGCTGGTTCCATTGATACCTACACCGGAGTAAACACCACCTGTACCGGCCGGGCTACCACCACTGATGGAAGTGATCGGCGAGTTGACATACAAGGTGTCAAAGGGCAGGCTCAGGGTAACAACGATCGGGGGAATGACAGTTACATTGATCGAGTCACGGGCTACGCAAGACTGGGTATTGGTTACCTGTACCCAGTACAGACCTGTGGAAGCGGCCACGATCGACGAAGTAGTGGCATTGTTATTCCAGAGGTAAGTGGAGCCAGTGGCCTGAGTTCCCGGGCTGAGGGTCTTGGTACCACCTGCGCAAACAATGGCGTCAGGTCCAAGGTTAACCACAGGAACGGGACGAACCGTAGCGTTAATCGTATCGGCGGCAGAACAACCGGTACCGGCAGCAGCCACGGAATCATTGAATACTATATACCAACTGTTGATGGTACCCTGGTCGCCACCAAAGAAGTCAGTCACACGCAA
This sequence comes from Chitinophagaceae bacterium, assembly GCA_041916555.1. GTDB lineage: Bacteria > Bacteroidota > Bacteroidia > Chitinophagales > Chitinophagaceae > SpSt-398. The sequence continues at coordinate 5,532 of JAYRZH010000140.1, forward strand.
TGACCAGTTACCATTGGGGTTTTGACCATTGAAGGCGCTAAACGAACCTTCGGGGAGATAGGTACCTGTAAATGGAGCTGTGCCAGAGGTAATGGAAGTGGAGGCACTGGCAGAGAAGCAGGTATTGGTAAAGTTATCTCCGCTACCACCATTTCCAATAGACAGATCCATGGTCGTACCCGAAGGGGATACCAGCAGGATGTCAATATCAGAATCGTAGGTATGGGTAATATTCAGACAAACCTGGTTGATGCTGGTAGAAGTCATGGTTGTCCGGGTCAATCCGGTTACAGCCTGTGTGGAGTTCACCGTTTGGTTATCAAAGATACCAACCGCGGTATTGGTTGTAAATGTTTTGGTGCCAGGACCCTGTAAGAGCGGGCTGGTCACGGTTACATAGTACTGACCCGTGGAGGTTGCGGTTAGGGTAGGTGTGGTGGCACCTGTATTCCATACGTATCCGCTTCCGGCGGGTTGAGCGCCTGGGTTGAGTACGATACCGGTATTGGTACATTGGTCAACATCGGCACCGAGGTTAACCACGGGCACAGAGTTGATGATCTTGGAACCATTAAAGGTGCTGTTACCGGCATTACCATCACCTACAGCCGTGGCTACTACCTGGAAGGTATAGGATCCGCTATTGGTAAAGGCAAAGGCAGGAGTGAGGCTCACCGTCGTTGTGGCACCCAGGGCA
>JAYRZH010000141.1:0-6150 GCA_041916555.1 Chitinophagaceae bacterium
TGGCTTTGTTCATGTCCTTAACAGGCCCCTTTACCAGGCCAATGCCGATGGCTGACCGTACATCGCATTCCAGGGAGGGCAGGGTAGTGGAGAATTGCCGGGCCAGGAGCCGCACCTGTATCAATAATGCCAGGGCCTCAGACGCATTTTTAACATACACCTGAAAACTATCACCCCGGTAGAACTCCACCGGGTGGGGTTTAAGTATCGCTTCTATCCTGCTGGTCAGCTTTTTAAAGGTAGCCGACGGCAACCGGGTAGAATTAACTATATCGGCGGTAATGACAGCATTCCATAACATGGTATAAATATAGCATTTTTTAGCTAAAAAGCAAAATTATAGCAAAAAATGGCTAATAATTCAAATTATACCTGATCACTGCTATTTGTTCCGGGCTTTGGGATGAAGCTAAACTAGTACCCTGCTGAAGTAGGTTTAAAAAAAAGTCGCCTGCACAAATGTTCAGGCGACGGGGCGGAGAGAGAGGGATTCGAACCCCCGGACCTGTTACAGTCAACGGTTTTCAAGACCGCCGCAATCGACCGCTCTGCCATCTCTCCGGCGCAAAAATAGGGGGCGGTAAGCGAAGAACAAAATTTGAATAGCGCATAAACCTCCCAGATTGCCAGCGAGCTGTCAGTGCCTACCTTTGCAAGGCATGCGTCATTTAAAGGCTGTTCATAAATATTTCTGGAAATACCGCTACCGCCTGGGGATAGGGGCTTTGTTTGTGATTGTTTCAAACTACTTCGCTGTTCTGGCCCCGCAGATCATGGGGTTTATCATCGATTTTGTGCAACGGGGCATTCCTGGGTACCAGCCTCCCAAAAAAGAACCGCGTTATGATTTCCTGATTCAGAAGTTTATCCACTGGATGCAGGACCGCTGGCATTCGGGTGATCAGATCTATACCGTGATCCTGGTCTCCGGATTGACCATTCTTTTTCTCGCCCTGCTCCGTGGATTATTTATGTTCCTGATGAGGCAGACCATCATCGTCATGAGCCGACTGATCGAATATGACCAGAAGAATGAAGTGTTTACCCATTATCAGCGTCTCGACACGGCCTTTTTTAAAACACACAGTACTGGTGACCTTATGAGCCGTATGGCAGAAGATGTGGCCAGGGTCAGGATGTACACGGGTCCGGCCATCATGTACCTCATCAACCTTACCGCCCTGATCTCCCTCAGCGTTTTCTTCATGATCAAGCGAAATGCCGAGCTGACGCTTTATGTACTGGCCCCTCTGCCCATACTGGCCATTACCATTTATTATGTCAATATTGTCATCAACCGCCGAAGCGAGAGAATCCAGGCTTTGCTGGCCAACCTGACCACCAATGCCCAGGAGTCTTACTCAGGTATCCGGGTAATAAAATCCTATGTACAGGAAAAAGCCATGCTTGGTTTTTTTACCACCAATAGCGAAGAGTATAAAAAGAATGCGATCGGACTGGCCAAAGTAGAAGCGCTTTACTTCCCTTCAATTACCCTGCTGATTGGTTTGAGCACGCTGCTTACCATCCTGATAGGAGGCCTCTATTATGCCCGGGGTACAGGTTCAATAGACCTGCCTGCTCTGGTTGAGTTTGTCGTTTATATTAACATGCTCACTTTTCCCGTTAGCGCAATTGGCTGGACGGCCTCCATGATCCAGCGGGCAGCCGCTTCCCAGAAAAGACTTAACGAATTCCTCGATACCACCCCAGATATACGGCAACCCGAAAAACCTGTCCAACACCAAATCTCAGGGGGTATCCGTTTTCGCGGAGTAGAGTTTACCTATCCCCATACCGGCATCAAGGCCCTGTCTTCTTTCGACCTGCATATCCGAAAAGGAGAGAAAATAGCCATTGTCGGACGTACCGGCAGTGGGAAATCCACCATCGCCCAACTTTTGCTGCGCATGTACGATCCCCAGTCGGGCGTTGTGGAACTGGATGGCCTGGATATAAAAACCCTTGACCTGGGTCATCTTCGGAACCAGATCAGTTATGTGCCCCAGGATGTATTCCTGTTTAGTGATACTATTGCCGAAAACATCCGGTTTGGACAGGAAGGCGTTGACAGGTATTCCATTGAAAAAGCGGCCCGAATGGCCTCGGTACACCAGGATATCCTATCCCTGAAAGAAGGGTACGACACAGTAGTGGGGGAACGGGGTGTAACCCTGAGCGGCGGTCAAAAACAACGGGTGTCCATTGCCCGGGCTCTGGTCAAACAACCGGCGCTGATGATCTTTGACGACTGCCTGAGTGCTGTGGATGCCAAAACCGAACAGGAAATCATTGGGCATTTACACGACTACCTGCAAAACAAAACCGCCATCATCATCACCCACCGGATATTCTCCCTCTTTCAGTTCGATCGTATCATTGTTCTTGAAGATGGCCATATCATAGAAGTGGGTACCCACGCCGAACTTCTTGAAAAAGACGGCTATTATGCTGAATTATATGCCCGCCAGCAAGACCTGGGCGAGGAGGCTTAGGTAAATTTGGCCGTTTCAAAAACATATTTATATTTGTGACTTCTTGAAAATAAGCGATCTCTAACTGCTAAAAAAACAGACTGTGGCGTACGAAAACAATGACAACAAAATGGAAAGCATCTACAGCAAGAGAATTCGTGCTGGAAAGAGAAGGACCTATTTCTTTGATGTGCGTTCCACCCGTGGGAATGATTATTACCTGACCATTACAGAAAGCCGAAAGCGTTTCAACGACAATGGATACGACAGGCATAAGATTTTCCTGTACAAGGAAGATTTTAATAAATTCATCAAGGCCCTGGGCGAAGCAGTTGATTATGTCAAGACCGAGCTCATGCCCGATTTTGATTTTGATGCCTATAATCACGATAATGTAGATGGCCTGGAAGGCGCCGAAATTGGTGGTGAAATGGATGTTGATGTAGTTGCGGCCAGTCCTGCCATCGTAAGCTCCGCTTCCACCGAATCCACCGAGATCAAAGCTGAAACGCCACTGCCCGGAGATAATGGGGCTTCCGAAGAAGTAGATAAATGGTAAAATTACCATAAATGATAGTAAAACAGCCCTTGTACAAAGGGCTGTTTTTTTATATCCTTGTAGGAGAATCCACCTAGCTAATCCATGAATAAACCTACACCATTCTTTGTCCTGGGCATCGCCTGCCTTCTGCTTTGTTCCTCTTATTCCTATTCCCAATGTGGCATTTATCCGGTCTCCCTGGAGCAACGGGTCAGCCAATCTGCTTTTGTAGTGCAGGGAAAAGTGACTGAACAGCAATCTTATCTTGATCCCCGTACCGGAAATGTATTTACCTCCAACCGTATCGAAGTAAATGCCTGGCTCAAGAACCCCCAAGCTCAATCCATTGTTTACCTGATCACCGAAGGGGGCGTGGTTGGCGACCGGGCCACCATGGTTTATCCATCCCTCCAGGTGGAACCAGGCATGGAATACCTTCTTTTCCTGGAACCGGACAATGCCAAAGTAGATAACAAGGCCATCAGATCCCGCCAGCCGGGAGTGATTCAGGCAAAAGCCTATGCAGACGGACAGGGTGCCATGCAAAATGTCGGAAATCAGTATAATGATCTTCTAGCTGAACCTGTTCAGTCGGAAGCTGCCTTGTTTTCCAGGGTATCCGGATTGACCGGTCAGCGAGCCATTCATCCCGATGGGTCTGTTTTTAGTGCCAGACCCGTACGCTCATTGACGAATGGCCGTGTCGATGCCATTACCAGTTTTTCACCCAATCCCACCAATGCCGGCACCATAAACCCGGCTGAATTTATTACCATTACAGGATCGGGGTTTGGGGCTTCGGCTGGTACCGTATTTTTTTCCAATGGGGATGATGGAGGGGCCACATTTGTTTCATCAGGCGTAGCCTCTGATATTATTTCCTGGAGTGATGCATCGATCACAGTAAAAGTAGCCAGAAGGGCTGGAACCGGACCTATCAATGTAAATGGCGCGTTTACCTCGGCTTCCAACCTGAATATCGGGTATTCGCATATTGAAATTAACTCCAATTTCAGCGGATTTGCCTCCACCACCAGGCAACGCTACTACCTTCGTAACCTGAACGGATCCGGGGGCTATACCTTTCTCTACAATACCAGTTTTAATACCAATGCCCCGGCGGTAGCGGCTTTTGAAAGGGCGCTGGAAACCTGGCGTTGCAATGGGAATGTAAATTTCATCAGCGGAGGAACAACATCCACCGCCACTGTAGCCAACGATGGCACAAACGCCGTGTTTTTCGATGCTACTCTGCCGGTTGGGGTTTTGGGAAGAGCCACTTCCCAGTTCAACGGCTCGGCAAATGGCTTGTGTAACCTCGCCAACTCGGTTTGGTGGACCAATGAAATTGATATACAATTCATGCCCGACCCACCCGTAGCAGGCGCTACCTGGGAGTATGGCCCCGCGCTTCCTTCTTTCACCGAATATGATTTTGAATCAGTTTCTGTACATGAACTGGGTCATGCCATCGGGCTTGGCCACCGCATTGCCCCAGGTGAAGTAATGCACTATGCGCTTGCCAATGGTACCTCCAATCGCACCCCCTCCGCCACGGAGATAAGTGGGGTAAATGCTAAAATGGCTTATTCTACGGCAGCCACCTGTTTTAACCCGACCGGGTCAGGTACGCCAATGACAGCCGCCACATGTTCTTCCCTGCCCATTTCCCTGCTGGAATTTACCGGGCAACTGGAAGGCAAGCAAATTTCTCTGAACTGGAGTACCATGCAGGAGTTTAATTCCAGACATTTTATTATAGAAAAATCTACCGATGGAAATCGTTTCTATCCCATCGGCACCGTACCGGCTTCAGGAAATAGTATAACCCGAAGAACCTACTCGCTCACCGATCACCAGGTAAATGAAAACAATTATTACCGGCTGAAACTGGAGGACCGTGACGGCCATCATGAATACAGCCGCACCATTCTCGTACGTGATCCCTCCGCTACCCAGCAAGTATGGGTGCTAAATAATCCTTTTGGAACGACCCTTGATATCCGCCTGGCCAAACAAACCAATGGACCGGTTCAGTTTGAATTACTCGCCCTCAATGGCGCCAGTGTATTCAAATCCAAACAGGGTGGGGGAGATAATTTCACCCTCGATCTGTCCGGTACCAACCTGCAAAAAGGAGTTTATATCCTTCGCACAAACATCGGGGGACAGGAGTTTGTAAGCAAGATTGTTAAACAATAACTTATTAGAATTGATAAATAAAAAAAGAGGAAGTCAACTACTTCCTCTTTTTTATTTATCAATTCTTATTATTCAATTCTTATTTATCATTTCTTATTTCTTATTCACTTAATCTTTCTATACTTTTTATACCTGTTGATTAATCCATTCGTAGAAGAATCATGCGAATTGACCTCTTTTTTGTCTTGTAATTCAGGCAGAATCTTATTGGCCAACTGTTTACCCAGTTCCACGCCCCATTGGTCAAAACTGTAAATATTCCAGAGTATTCCCTGAACAAAGATCTTATGTTCATAAAAGGCGATCAACTGACCCAGGGAGAAGGGAGTGATCTTTTTGATCAGGAAGGAATTGGTTGGTCGGTTACCGGTGAATACTTTAAATGGTAACAATTGGGCAATGGCTTCTTCATTCAAGCCGGCCTGTTTTAATTCACTGGCTGCTTCGGTTTCTGTTTTGCCATTCATCAGCGCCTCTGTTTGCGCAAAGAAATTGGATAACAGTTTGGCATGATGGTCCCCAATGGGATTATGCGATTGAGCCGGGGCTATAAAATCACAGGGAATGAGTAAGGTACCCTGGTGGATCAACTGGTAAAAGGCATGCTGGCCATTGGTGCCGGGTTCACCCCAAATGACCGGACCAGTGGCATAGGGAACCAGGTTGCCATTGCGGTCAACACTTTTTCCGTTGCTTTCCATATTACCCTGTTGAAAGTAGGCCGCAAAACGATGAAGGTACTGGTCGTATGGCAGGATGGCCTCTGTTTGGGCGCCAAAGAAACTGGTGTACCAGGTTCCGATCAACGCCATCAATACAGGGATATTCTTATCAAAGGGTTCATTTCGAAAATGCTGGTCAGCAAACTGGGCTCCTTTTAGTAACTCTTCAAAATGCTTGTAACCAATAGTCAGGCAATGGATAAACCAATCT
>JAYRZH010000142.1:0-6108 GCA_041916555.1 Chitinophagaceae bacterium
TCCGGATATTTCCTGCGTTATATTTTATAATTACTAAATTCATATCCTATTTTTGCAGTCCAATGCGGAAGTAGCTCACCTGGTAGAGCGACAGCTTCCCAAGCTGTAGGTAGCCGGTTCGAGTCCGGTCTTCCGCTCAACAAATCAAAACAAAAAACTAAAGGCCAATCGCTTTTAGTTTTTTGTTTGAAGCTCTAAGCCTCTGATAAATTTCTCCCCCTCACTGATCCCTTTCTCCAAATGCTGAATAAATGCGGTGCCGATGATCGCGCCCTGGGCATGCTTGCAGGCGGATTCAAAACTTTCCTTATCCTTGATCCCAAACCCTACCAGTATCGGGTTTTGCAAGGACATATTGGCTAACCTGGATAAATACTCTTCCACTGGTGACATTTGCTTATCAGCGCCTGTGGTGGATGATGAGGAAACCGCGTACAAGAAACCACTGCTCAAGGTATCCAGTTCCCTTATCCTTTCCTCACTGGTTTCAGGGGTCACCAGAAATATAAAATCAAGTCCATACTTCCTGATCACCGGACCATACTCAGATTTAAACTCAAAAGATGGAAGGTCTGGCAATATCAAACCGTCCACGCCAACTGCCTTGGCATCTGCGCAGAACCGCTCAAATCCATATTGCAATACAGGGTTCATGTACCCCATCAGCACTACCGGCATTTCCTGTCCTATTCCTCCCTGGTCAACCGCCAACCTCAGGTTGCGCAACTGTTCAAAAAGTAGCTCAATGGTCATTCCATTTGCCAGAGCCACGGCACTGCTTTGCTGTATCACAGGGCCATCCGCCAGCGGATCACTGTATGGCATTCCCAGTTCCACCAGGTCCACCCCTAAGCCATGCAGGCTTCGGAGTACTTTTAGCGTACTGTCCCGCTCGGGGAATCCAGCCGTGCAATAAACATTCAGCACCCGTTCCCTTTTTCTCTTAAATAAATCACTTATCCGGCTCATATTATTCCTTGTCAGTTTGAAGTGGGGATGATGGTAAATGTTTCTCCATCGATCGTTAAAAAATTATACCGGGGATAACTATCCACATCCACAATCAGATCATATAACGCCTGCTTTTTTCCCGGTGTTCTGTTAAATTTCAACACCACCGTATCGCCCTGGCGAATGGATTCGAGTTGACCGGCCTTAAAATCCTCATCGAGGCAACGCTGAAATTCATAACGCTCCCCATTGAGGTTGGAATTCATTTTAAAGGCGGCGCTCATCCCCTGGCAATCCTCTTTTACCTTGGAGAACTTTAATTCATGCTTGGTAAATGGTTTGGTCTCGCAACCCATAACCGCAAGGAGGATCAAGCCCATGATGTATTTCATAATAGAGGTTTTTTAGTTTTTCGACCTTTTAAAACAGGTCTGCTTTCATATAGGTTCCCAAATCTTTATCCCCCCGGCCACTCAGACAGATAACGACGGCATCCGTACGTGCCCAGGTTCGTTTTGACAGGGCCGCCAGGGCATGGGCCGTTTCCAGCGCCGGGATGATCCCTTCCATTCTTGCCAGCAGCAGAGAGGCCTGCAAGGCTTCCTCATCGGTGGCTGAAAGAAATTGGGCACGGCCTGAATCAAACAAGTGGGCATGCAAGGGGCCAATACCCGGATAGTCGAGTCCCGCCGAAATACTATGCGGTTCCACCACTTGTCCATCGGCTGTTTGCATCACAAGACTTTTGCTTCCATGTAAAATGCCGATTGTACCCAATTGGGTTGTGGCGGCACTTTGTCCGCTTTGCACACCCAAACCTGCCGCTTCCACCGCAATCAGTTGAACAGTCGGTTCCTCCAAAAAATGGTAAAAAGCTCCGGCGGCATTGCTACCCCCGCCCACACAGGCAAGCACATGGGTGGGAAGCTCTGATCCCGTTTTCTCCTTGAGTTGTTTTCGGATCTCTTCGCTGATCACACTTTGAAACCTGGCCACCATATCGGGATAGGGATGTGGGCCCACTACACTGCCAATGATATAATGGGTATCCTCCGGATGGTTGATCCAATCGCGGATGGCTTCATTGGTCGCATCCTTTAGTGTTTTGCTCCCTGAAACTGCCGGTACCACTTTAGCTCCCAGCATCTTCATGCGGGCCACATTGGGAGCCTGGCGCTCAATATCCTTCTCCCCCATATACACAATGCACTCGATCCCCTTCAGCGCGCAAACGGTAGCCGTGGCTACCCCGTGCTGTCCGGCCCCGGTCTCCGCAATGATCCTTTTTTTACCAAGACGCTGAGCCAACAGAATTTGCCCGATCGTATTGTTGATCTTATGGGCTCCGGTATGGCAAAGGTCCTCGCGTTTTAGATAAATACGGGTACCGTATTCCGCGCTTAATCTTTCAGCCCGGTAAAGAGGTGTGGGACGGCCAACATAATCCCGCAACAGATTTTGAAACTCCTCCTGAAAGGCAGGCTCGTTCATAATGTCCAGATACACCCGCCGCAGTTCCTCCACATTGCGGTGCAACATCTCGGGGATATAGGCCCCGCCAAATTTTCCGTAATAACCCATGTCCGAGGGCTCTTTAAATGCCTGCATCTCTTAACTGATTAATGAATGAACGAATCTTTTCCATGTTCTTAACCCCGGCACTGATTTCAAATTTGCTGTTGATATCCACCGCAAACAGTTTTCGTCCCAGGGGTTCCGAGGCAAAGGCCCTCAGTTTATCCTCATCTCCGGGTTCAATGCCTCCGCTTAAAAAAAATATTTTATCAATATGCTTATCCAGCAGCATGTTCCAGTCAAACTTTTTTCCCGTGCCACCATATCCGGCGCCAAAGGTGTCGAACATATACATGTCACAACACTCATCATAGGCCCTGACCATCCACTCAATGGGGTCGTTTTGCCCAAGGCGAAAGGCTTTTACCACGGTTACATAATTGGCGACCTTTTCACAAAACCGCTCCGACTCATCACCATGTAACTGGACCATATCCAACCGGTATTCTTCCACGGTTCGCAATAAGGTTTCATAGTCTTCATTGACAAACACCCCTACTTTCCCGATCCGTCCGCCGGTCTTTTTTAATTTTTCCGGACTGATCTTGTTTCGAACATACCGGGGGGATTTTGGATAAAAAATAAACCCGGCCAGTTCCACCCCCATCTCTTCCAGGGCATTCACCTGTTCGGGCAGGGTCATGCCACAGACTTTAACCCGAAACGGGGCTCGTTTTGGAGGTGGCTGTTCGTTCTTGTGGAGCTCATTCATATAATGGCATTTTAAGTGTGTTCACTCCGCAAGCAATCGTTCCATTGATCGGCAAACCTGGCAAAGGCTTCCACAGGATCTGATTCTTTCATGAAATTCTCTCCGATCAAAAATCCCTGAAAACCATTTTTATAAAACAACTCAAGGGTATCCACAGAGTGGATCCCGCTTTCGGCAATTTTTAAAGCATGTTCCGGTAATTTCTCGGCCATTCTCAGGCTGCGTTCAATATCTACAGTAAAGGTCTTTAAATCGCGGTTATTGATGCCAATAATCGTAGTTTCTTCACACACATGCCCCAGTTCTTCTTCGCTATGCAATTCAAGCAGTATCTCCAAATCGAGGTCACGGGCCCTCCGGGCCAGCGCCTTTACTTCCGCTGGGGTCAGACAGGCCGCAATCAATAGCACCACATCTGCCCCCATGCTCCGGGCCTCCACCAATTGATATTCATCGATCATGAAATCCTTTCGCAGGATAGGTATGGCATTCACCCTGGCCTGTATCAGGTCATCCGTACTACCCCCAAAAAACGAGGTGTCGGTCAATACCGACAGACAAGCTGCCCCATGACGAGTATATCCTTTGGTTACCTCCACCACATTGGCCCCGGTATTGATATCGCCTTTGGAAGGAGATTTTCGTTTAAACTCGGCAATGATACCAGTGCTGTTCTTCTTCAGGAGTGAATGGCGGAGCGAGAGCCGATCACGACCAAACAAAGGACTGTTCTCCAACTGATGGATAGATACAGCCTCCTTTCTACGGGAAACTTCTTCTTTCTTATTGGCTATGATGGCCTCTAATACGTTCATGCTGCTTTATTGTAAACTGATCAATTTTGTTAAACAGCCATAAGCCCTTCCGCTATCTAGACTTTCCACCGCTGCCGCATAAGCCTCCTGGTAACCCGGATAGTTGCCGGTGGAATCCAATGCGAGGGCTGCATTGGCCAACACTACGGCATTCTGGGCAAAGGTCCCTTCCCCTTTTAAAATGCGGAGAAATAACTTGGCCGACTCTTCCACTGAAACACCGCCATATATATCCGTTGGCTGTACCATTCTTTTTCCTAGGTCAATTGGGCTCATTACTTTTTCGCCCAGGGCCGTGATGACCCTGGCATCGGCTGTCAGGGAAATCTCATCATAACCATCCAGGGAATGAATGATGGTAAATGGTTTACCCGAATCCTGCAAAAGGTAATTATATATCCTGGCCATTTCCAGGCTGTACACCCCGATCAACTGAAAGGCCGGCCGGGATGGATTGACCAGGGGCCCCAACATGTTGAAAAAGGTACGCATCCCCAGGTTCCGCCGGATGGGGCCTACCGTTTTCAATGCCGGATGAAACAGTGGGGCATGCAGAAAACAAATACCCGATTCTTCAATCTCCTTTTTTAATGCCCCATTATCCGATTTGAAAGTATATCCCAACTGTTCCATCACATTGGAGGCGCCACTGATGGAAGAGGCTCCATAGTTTCCATGTTTGGAAACTTTCTGCCCAGTTCCGGCAACGATAAAACAACTCAGGGTGGATATGTTGAAGGTGTTCTTTCCGTCTCCACCGGTTCCCACAATATCCATGGTGGCATGCCCATTCAGATCCACTGGAACGCAAAGTTCAAGCAAGGCATCCCTAAATCCCTGTAATTCCTCAATAGTCACACTTCGCATAAGGTAAACAGTCATAAAGGCTGTTATCTCATGCTCATTATACACCCCTTTGCCAATATTCACCAGCACCTCCCTGGCCCTGGCCCGGTCGAGTGATTTGTGTTCAAAAAGGTATTGCAAAATCTTTTTCATAATTCATCTTTTTCTGATAGCTAAAAGCAAATGGTTATTTGCTCTAGCTTACTAACCAATTTTTCATCATGGCTTCTCCAAGGGGTGTCAGCACACTTTCGGGGTGAAACTGGACACCCTGTATGTCATAATTTTTGTGCTGCAGGGCCATGATCAATCCGTTTTCATCCCGGGCGGTAATTTCCAAATCTTCCGGAAAACTATCCTCGCTGACCACCCAGGAATGATACCTGCCTACTTCGAGGGTAGTGGGTAAGCCTTTAAACAAGCGGCTCGATTGGGAAGTCACTTCTATGGGGGTGGCCAACCCATGGTAAACCGTGGATAGATTGACCAGTGTTCCGCCAAAGGATTGGCCAATGGCCTGGTGACCCAGACAAACACCCAGGATGGGTTTGGTGGCCGCGTATTCATTGATCAGAGGAAGTAATAATCCAGCTTCTTCAGGAATACCCGGACCAGGTGAAAGAATGATCTTGTCAAAATCCTTCACCTTCTCCAGACCGATCTGGTCATTGCGAAAAACCTCCACCTTATCGGTAGATATCTTTTTCACCAGGTGAACCAGATTATAAGTGAAAGAATCATAATTGTCAAATACCAGTATCGAGGCCATGCTTATTCTTTATTAAGGTTACCAGCCAGTTCCACCGCCTTTTCAAAGCACCCAGTTTATTGTTTACTTCCTGCAACTCGGAATCGGGTTTACTGGCCGCCACCACACCCGCTCCGGCCTGATAGGTAAGTGTGTTATGACGGCTTAGGAAGGTACGGATCATGATCGCGTGGTTACAGGATCCGTCAAATCCCAGGAACCCAAGCGCCCCGCCATAATATCCCCTGGCCGTGGGTTCATACTCGTCGATGAGGTTCATGGCCTTTACCTTTGGCGCGCCGCTCAGTGTACCAGCCGGAAACGTATTCGCCAGCAATTCATAGGGAAGTTTCCCGGCCCTTACCTTGCCTACTACTTCACTGACCAGGTGAATGACATGCGAGTAGTATTGCACTTGCCGGTAATGCGCCACTCCAACTTCGTCACATACCCGGCTTAGG
>JAYRZH010000143.1:0-6055 GCA_041916555.1 Chitinophagaceae bacterium
CGACCGGTCGCTCAGTATCAGTGAAGGGGGTATCTCTCCACTTGGGGGTGAACGTGATGCGCATGTGTTCAGACAGGTACAGGAGATTGCTAAAAAGAACAAGATATCACTGGTCAAACCGATTAGTGAACTTGATAAGCGCTCCCTGAATATATTGCTCTATGGAAATGTGGAGGGGGTGGAAGAAGAACTGGAGGAAGAGAATTATAAGTTTGACCCCACCGCGCCCTTTGAGGGCATTGTGCACATGCTGAAACGGTGGTTTAACAACGGGTATAGTGAGAATTTGCGGGAATGGGCAGAATCCTACATGGAATTAAAACCCTGTGATACCTGTCATGGGGACCGTTTGCGCAAGGAAAGCCTCTGGTTCAAAGTAGATGAAAAGAATATTGCCGAGTTAAGCCAGATGAACCTGGATAAACTGGCCTTATGGTTTAAGGATATCGAAAAACGTCTGGACGATAAACAAAAAGTGATTGGAAAAGACATTCTGAAAGAGATCCGGGAAAGGTTGCAGTTTATGCTGGATGTAGGGTTGACCTATCTTACGATCAATCGTCCATCCAAGACCCTGAGTGGGGGAGAGTCTCAGCGGATCAGGCTGGCTACCCAGATCGGTTCGCAGTTGCAGGGCATCACTTATATTCTTGATGAGCCTTCCATCGGGCTGCATCAGCGCGACAACCACCGACTGATCCATGCCCTGGAGAACCTCCGGGATATTGGGAATAATGTATTGGTTGTGGAGCATGATAAGGATATCATGCTAGCCGCGGATTACCTGGTGGATATTGGCCCCAGGGCCGGTTATCATGGCGGGCGCATTGTAGCCAAAGGAACACCCAAGGAGATACTGAAATTGGATACCCTGACAGCGGGTTACCTGAATGGTCACCTCAAGATACCATTGCCCGCGGAGCGCAGGAAAGGGAATGGCAAGTCCATTGAACTGAAAGGAGTTTCTGGAAACAACCTTAAAAATGTAAATGTCAGGTTCCCTCTTGGTCAGTTTATTGTAGTAACGGGGGTAAGCGGGAGTGGTAAATCAACACTGGTGAATGAAACCCTGTATCCGATCTTATCCAAACACTCTTATGATTCACGCATGACCCCGATGCCGTACAAATCGGTCAAGGGCCTGGAACATATTGATAAGGTGATTGAGATCGATCAGTCACCCATTGGACGGACACCCCGTAGTAACCCGGCAACCTATTGTGGATTCTTTACCGATATACGCACCCTGTTTGCGGCGGTGCCAGAGGCGAAAATCAGAGGATATAATGCGGGTCGTTTTTCCTTCAATGTAAAAAGCGGTCGTTGCGATGTTTGTGAGGGGGGTGGTATGCGGGTAATTGAAATGAACTTTCTGCCGGATGTATATGTGCATTGTGAAAAATGCAATGGAAAGAGGTATAACCGGGAAACATTGGAAATACGCTACAAGGGGAAGTCTATAGCCGATGTGCTGGAGATGACGGTGGAGGAAGCGGTGGAGTTTTTTCAACAGGTACCTTATATCTACCGTAAGATAAAAGTATTGGAGGAAGTGGGGTTGGGATATATTACCCTGGGGCAATCGGCTGTTACCCTTAGCGGGGGAGAGGCGCAGCGGGTGAAACTGGCAACCGAATTATCCAAGCGTGATACGGGCAAGACTTTTTATATTCTGGATGAACCAACCACGGGACTTCATTTTCAGGATGTGCAGCACTTGCTGGATGTTTTGAATAAACTGGTGGACAGGGGAAATTCGGTGTTGGTGATTGAGCACAATATGGATGTGATCAAGGTGGCTGATCATATAATTGACATGGGCCCCGAAGGTGGAGATGGAGGGGGTAGGGTGCTTTTTGAGGGAGTACCGGAGGAATTGATAAAGTGCAAAGAGAGCTTTACGGGCAAGTATTTGAAGGCAGAGCTTTGATAATCAGGAAGAAGTAATTGGAAGGGGGATTCGGTTCTTTTACTTACATTTAGTGTAACCAAACCAACTACCATGAACTTAATCGAAAGAGCCAAAAACATCCTCATTCAGCCTCAGAAAGAATGGGATGTAGTTAATTCAGAACAACCGGATATTGCCGGTATTCTCATGGGGTATGTACTCCCCCTGGCCGGGCTAGCAGCCGTGGCCTCTTTTATCGGATATGGCGTGATAGGTTTCAATTATGGGTTTATGAAACTTTCCGGAACAAGCTGGGGATTATATTATGCCGTTACCGTGCTGGTTTCAGCCTTTGCCGGTGTTTTGGTGAGTGCTTTTGTAATAGATGCCCTAGCGCCAAGTTTTGGTTCGGAAAAGAACCTGGGAAGGTCTGTTCAGCTTGTTGCCTATTCCTATACTGCTTCCTGGGTGGGAGGGTTATTGTCTGTTTTACCGGTATTGGCTATTGTCGGCAGTTTAGCCGGTATTTATGGACTTTATATCCTTTATCTGGGTTTTCCCAAGTTGAAGAAAACGCCCGCTGATAAGCATGTAAGTTATTTTATCGTATCAATCATTACTATTATCGTGGTATATGTGGTGATAGGATTTATCCTGAGCAGGATATTGCTTTCCGTACTGGGCCTGAGTTTTGGCCTGGGTGATATAAAGATATCTATGTAATGATTACCTGGCTGGAAGCCTCAGGCCAGTCGTAGGAGAATGGAATAAAAAAAGGCGGCCGATCAATTGATCGCCGCCTTTTTAATAATGTCCAATAAGGGGGAAGCAAGTGTTTAATAAAATCTTCTACTTTAGAGAGTACCAATAGAGAACGGATTAGGTTTTAGTCAACCAGGGTATTGAATTTTATTAAGCTCGCTAGCCTTATTGGAACTGCGTTTATACAGTTGTATGTAAAGAACTTTAATTTACTTGATATCGAGTTTTCCTTTCTCGCTCATTTCATCGCCATCAAACACTTCATACACATAGGTCCCTCTTGGGAGTTCACCGATCCTGACGTGGTCACCGGGGTTGAGGCGGTGGTTGGCCAGCATGGTGCCATCAAGGGCAAAGACATAGAAATCGACCGGTCCTTCATTCACATCTTTTGAAATGACGTGCATGGTGCGTTTTACAATGTCCGGGTATATCCGGATGGCCCTTGATTTCTTTCCCGCCCTTTTTTTCACGATCCTGTCCTTTCCGCCGATGTTTTCATCGCCGGTGGAGGGCTTTTCGTTAAAGGAGGTCAGGGTAATGGTGTTGAGCAGCACAGCGCCTGTTAGCAAGCCGTTCACCAATTTGGGCAATGGCTTAGTCGTTTTCATGGGTTCGGTATTACGGATCGGCTTAGAAATACTTCGGACAGCGCATCTGCCTCATAGCGCGGCCATTCGGGGTATTATCGCCATTGATCCTCCAGCCAAAGCGTAATACGCTGGTAAAAAATGCGTCGTTTTCTTTGGGGTCGCCACGCTGGTAACCGATGAACGGACGGGTAGTCGGTTCATACAGTGGCGTGCGGTAGTGGAGTTGGCGTGCCCAGGTAGCCTGCTCAGGAGTCAGGTACTGATCGAAGTAGATCGGATCGATATAGGTGGTGCTTACGTCGTCGACGTAATCGGTAAATGTTTTACGGTGTAGGATCTCAAGACCCACATACATGTTCTCTTTCACATAATACTTAAAACCAAATCCAAGAGGTACTTCCAATTGGGTCAGGGAGTATTCTTTTTTATTGGGGTATTCGGCCATTCCCTGTCCTTCCAAACGAAGGGGTTTCAGTTCAACCAGGGTTTTTTGACCATTGCCACCAATATAGTAGCCTTTGGGATTGAAGTGGAAACCACCGATACCTCCAAGCACATAGGGCCGGATCTTGCCTTTAAGCCCGTCGTATTGCTCCAGGAATACCGTGGGATACAGTTCCAGGGCTAAATAAGCTTCGGTGATATCTGATTTGAAATAAAGGTTTCTCCTTAGACGGGAGATTTCGCGGCCACCTTTGTTGTCGATTTCAGCATCATCACCTTCTACCATCATGTGGTTCAGGGAAAGCCGGAAACCGACCCATTCGGCCGGATAAAGGTTCACATACAGGCCCTTCGACAATTTCGTCAGAGGGAAGTTGAGGTCCTTGATAAAGGGTTGCCCGATACCTCTTTGTCCACCCAGATCGCCCAGGAAAAAAGCGGGACCAATGCCCAGGCCAATCTCTACCTTCCCGTTCTGAAGGGTAAGTGCCTGCCCCTGTGTTTTTTGTGTGAAGAGAAAGAGTACAGCGGCGAATGCCATTGTACGCACAATTGGTACAATTGTTTTCATAAGAGACCAGATTTCGTTTCTCAAATATTGGATTACTGTTGACTAAAAGAGAAATTCTCATTTCTCCATCTAATTACGAACAAAGATTAACAATATTGCTCGTACACGGGTGGTTTTTTCACTTGGTAAATCTACTTAGGGGATTCAGTCAGAGTCATTTCGATGTGTTCGATGCCATCTTCCAGATAGATGTCACCGGTCTGGTAAAAACCCAGATCGCTGTAAAATTTATGGAGGTAGAACTGGGCGCCGATTCGGATGGGGCGGTCAGGAAACAGTTTTTTTGTTGCCACAATTGACCGGAGCATGAGTTCTTTCCCAAGACCGGTCTTTCTGGCCCGTGGGGAGGTAACTACGCGACCAATAGAGGCGTACCCGGGGTAGGATAGATCAGGAGGGACCAAACGGGTGTAGGCGGCCAGAAATCCTTCCTGCCAACCCATCAGGTGGTAACAATCCGGATCCTTTCCATCCGCATCCTGGAAAACACAATTCTGCTCCACAACAAAAACTTCGTTTCGTAGCTGGAGAATGGCATAGACTTCTCCGGGAGTCAAATTGTCAAATGGTTTTATTTCCCAATGCATATTAACGTCTGGATACTTGCGGGATCACCGGCAGGCTTTCATGCCCTTCAGTATCCACGGATTGAATGGCAAAGAAATAGTTGTCTTTGGAGTAAGGAAGGTTAGCGCTGGTAGCTGTAGTATAGATTTTCTTTTCCCAAACCGGACTGCTGGTTTCCCGTATCAGGATATAATACCCTGTGGCCCGGCCCAGGGTTGGGGCTTTCCAGTTTAGCTCTGTAAAATTCGTAAGCTTGCGTACCTCGATCTTAACTTCTTCCGGTCTGGCGGGGGCCAGGGCCAGACTGGCCAGGTTACTGAGGTTAAGCGCGGTGGTTTTTCGCAGGTATTCAAAATCCATAAACTCTTCCAGATCGCCATACTGTGTGCCATTTTCCATTCGTACATCCTGGTGCTGGTGATTGAAGTTCTCATTCATTTCACAGACCCGGATGGCTGTAAAGCCACGGTTTACAAACGCGGTATGGTCTCCGCCCCGGAGAAAGCGATCGTTTCTATAAATAAGCGTGACTTTGAGATTTTCTACATAACGCTCTCCCACCTCTTTCATGTATCGCGCCAGTTGGCGGGAAGCGCCATCATTTTCCAGCCCAAGATTACGGATATTGGCAGCCGCTTTTTCAGTTTCAAAAGCCGGTAAGCCTTCGCTGAATATCCTTACCCGGGTATTATCTATGATATTGGTTTCGTTGCTGTGATTGCTGCCCATGATATCATTGTTTAGCACGGCTTCGATAGCCCAGTTTTCATTTTTGGCTTTTTCGGCCATGAAATGGGCGCCAAGTAAACCCTGCTCTTCCCCGCTAAAGGCAACGAAAAGAATTGTGGCAGGAAAAGAGTTTTTGCTCAGGATCCTTGCGCACTCGATCACGGCGGCGGTACCACTTCCATCGTCATTGGCGCCGGGGGCGTCGCCCTCACGATCCATCACACTGGTCCGCATATTATCAAGATGACCGCTGATGATAAAAATCCGTTTGTCGTTGGGATCGCTTCCTTTGAGGGTGCCAACCACATTCCCCAACAAGGTGGGCTTGTCGATCCGGCGGTTATCCGGCTGCAGGGTTGTTGTATCAATCATGGCTGTAAAACGGCCGTTGGATTGTTTGGCAAACTCATTGAATTTTCCCAATACCCAGTTTCTTGCAGCACCAATCCCACGCTTGGGGTTGGTTTGGGTGCTCAGCGTATTGCGGGTGCCAAAACC
>JAYRZH010000144.1:0-5962 GCA_041916555.1 Chitinophagaceae bacterium
CCGATCCTTTGAAGGGTTTCATATCAAACCCCAGGATGACTACCTGCAAAGCAGGGTACCGGTGCTCGTGAATCAGGATTGCCATATTGTATTGGCCGCCCCGCGCAAGAGCATGACCGAATATTTTTATAAGAATACGGATGGAGATGAAATGCTTTTTGTTCATGAAGGAACCGGAAAGGTTTTGACCCAGTATGGTGAACTGCCGTTTTCTTATGGAGATTATATTGTGTTGCCAAGAGGTACAATCTATCAGATTCATTTTGACACCCCGGATAACCGGTTGTTTATTGTGGAATCATTTACCCCGCTTCGTTTCCCCAAAAGGTATATGAGCCGATTTGGCCAATTGATGGAGCATTCACCCTATTGCGAACGGGATATCCGGCCACCCCAGGATTTGAAGACCTATGATGAGGCCGGAGATTTTCTGATCAGGGCCAAGAAGAAGGGGGTAATGTATGGGTTGCATTATGGCACCCATCCATTTGATGTGGTAGGGTGGGATGGATGTTGTTATCCCTATATCTTTTCGATTCATGATTTTGAACCGATCACGGGACGGGTACACCAGCCTCCTCCGGTACACCAGACCTTTGAGACCAATGCTTTTGTGGTTTGTTCCTTTGTTCCCAGGCTTTATGACTACCACCCTAATGCCATTCCGGCACCTTACAATCATAGCAATATCGATAGTGATGAAGTATTGTATTATGTGGATGGCGATTTCATGAGCCGGAAGAATGTGACTCGGGGAATGATCACGCTGCATCCGGCCGGTATTCCGCATGGTCCGCATCCGGGTGCGGTGGAGAAAAGCATTGGGGCAAAGGAGACGAAGGAGTTGGCCGTGATGGTGGATACATTTAGACCGCTCATGCTGACCAGGCAGGCACTCGAGATTGAGAATGAAGGATATACGATGAGTTGGGCGGAGTAGGGGTACATGATCCAAATCCAAATCATGTTTCCTTTTCGTTTAATATCCTAACTTTCCTATGAAAATTTATGCCATATGATCAAGATCGGACATTTACAACCGGGCGATATCGTTATGGTAAATGACGATGGCCTGATGCGTGAAGGGGAGGTGATCGAAACCAACCGGATCGAGCACCTGGCCCTGATCGATAACGGGATCCAGGAATTCTGGTACCCGCAACAAGACATTTTCCCTGTGGCCGTGGATGATGCCCAGCTAACCAGGTTTGGGTTTGAATCGGAAGACCATGAGGGGGCCGTGAAATACAAAAAAGGGGCCTTTAGGATGGTTATTCCGGGGCGGGGGAATTTTTCGAAGGTAGATATGTGGTATCGGGAAGACCGACGACATTTTGAGGTACCCATCGCCGTGCATGAGCTACAGAACCTGCATGCCTCGATGACCAAAGTGCCTCTGGAAAGGCCTTGATTTTCAGCATTTTCCATTAATTTCAGGAATTCCAGGCGGTTTTTCCACTGTCTGGTGGAAAAAAACACCCTGATTTTTCATTTTTCAGGGTGATACTCTTATCTTTGCGCTCCCAAAAAATATGTCAAAACAACCCTTAATTAAACAGGACGGCACCATTATCGAGGCCTTGTCGAACGCGATGTTCCGGGTGAAGTTGGAGAATGGGCACGAGATTTTGGCGACTATTTCAGGGAAAATGAGGATGCACTATATCCGCATTCTCCCGGGGGATAAAGTGGGGGTTGAAATGAGCCCTTACGACCTCTCAAGAGGAAGGATAATTTTTAGGTATAAATAAACATAGCGGAAGGCTGGCTATTAGAAAACTAATAGCTAATAGCTAAAAGCAAAAAGCTAAGAATATGAAAGTTAGAGCATCCATTAAGAAGCGCAGCGCCGACTGCAAGATCGTACGCAGAAAGGGCAAGCTGTACATCATTAACAAAAAGAACCCTCGCTATAAGCAGCGCCAGGGATAAGGGAGTCGTTAGCTATTAGCTAATGCTAAGGGCTAAAAGCTGATTAAAAAACAAAAAAGAAAAGATAACTTATGGCACGTATTGCCGGTGTTGATTTACCCAAGAACAAAAGAGGCGAAATTGGTCTCACCTATATCTTTGGAATAGGCCCCTCCACCGCCCGTTATATTCTGGACAAGAATAATATCGATCGCAGCAAGAAAGTGAGCGAGTGGAATGACAGCGACCTAAACGCGATCCGTAATACCATTACAGAAGAGTTCAAGGTAGAAGGTCAGCTCCGTTCAGAAGTGCAAATGAGCATCAAGCGTTTGCTTGATATCGCTTGTTACCGCGGGCTTCGTCACCGTAAAGGCTTGCCGGTTCGTGGTCAGCGTACCAAGACCAACAGCCGTACCAGAAAGGGTAAGAGGAAGACTGTTGCCGGTAAGAAGAAGGCACCGAAGAAATAATCGGACAGCTAATAGCCCAGGCTATTAGCTTTCGGTTTTTATATGCACCCTTATAACGGAACGATCGCGGATACCAGGTGCAGGAGGAGGGTCGGTCCGCTTCCCGCCGCAGGCGGGGAGAGAAATTAAAAAAAACACGATTACCTAGTTAGAAAAATGGCAAAAGCACAACAGCAACAACAAAGCGCCAAAGCGGCCGCCAAGAAGCGGGTCGTAAAAGTGGATGCTTACGGAGACGCCCATATTGTGGCCTCCTTCAACAACATCATTATTTCCCTGACCAACAAGGCCGGACAGGTTATTTCCTGGAGCAGTGCCGGTAAAATGGGGTTCCGTGGTTCCAAAAAGAACACTCCCTATGCCGCTCAGATGGCCGCTTCCGATGCTGCCAAGACCGCCTTTGATGCTGGTCTGAAGCGCGTGGATGTATATGTAAAAGGACCCGGATCTGGTCGTGAAAGCGCCATCCGCTCCCTGTCTCAGTCTGGTATCGAAGTAGTAATGATCAAGGATGTGACCCCGCTGCCCCACAACGGCTGCCGTCCTCCCAAGAAAAGAAGAGTTTAACCTGGAAGGGTATTACCCTTTCCATAACATATTGAATCGCCATTCAGATTCATTTAACTAAAGGGTGACTGATTAATTTTTACCGCTTTCAACGATCAGTTCACCGGTTTTTAAAAAGCGGAAATGAATAAAAACTATGGCACGTTACACTGGTCCAAAGACCAAGATCTCCCGCATTTTTGGAGAGCCCATCCTGGGCAATGGAAAATGGCTGAACAAGAACAGCAACCCTCCCGGTCAGCATGGCGCTTCCCGTAAGCGTAAAAGTCTGGGTGAGTATGCCCTTCAGCTCCGCGAAAAGCAAAAGGCCAAATACACTTATGGTGTATTGGAAAAGCAATTCCGCAAAACTTTTGAAGAAGCCGCCCGTCGTAAAGGCGTAACCGGTGAAAACCTGATCAAGCTCCTTGAAGCCCGTCTGGACAATACCGTTTTCCGTATGGGTATCGCTCCTTCCCGCCCCGCTGCCCGTCAGCTGGTAAGCCACAAGCATATCACCGTAAACGGCGAAGTGGTTAACACCCCTTCGTTTGAAGTAAAACCCGGTGATGTGATCAGTATCAAGGAAGGAAGCAAAGATAGGACCTCCATCACCAGCGTGATCGGTGCCAAGAACCCCAAGTTCAGCTGGCTCGATTGGAACGAGACCGAGATGAAGGGTACCTTTATTGCCTACCCCGAGCGCGAAAGCGTTCCTGAAAACATCAAGGAACAACTGATCGTGGAATTGTACTCGAAGTAATTTGTCAACCTTTTAAATCGCAAATATGTCCATCCTTAACTTCCAAAAACCTGATAAGATCATCCTGCAAAAGGCCACGGATTTTGAAGCCCAGTTTGAGTTTCGTCCGCTGGAGCCTGGCTATGGTGTCACCATTGGTAACGCCCTCCGTCGGGTACTGCTGAGCAGCCTCGAAGGATATGCCATCGTAGGAGTGAAAATCGAAGGAGTGGAGCACGAATTCGCCACCATCACCGGTGTTAGCGAAGATGTGGTGGAGATCATCCTCAACCTCAAGCAGGTCCGCCTGAAAAAGGTAGTGGATCATGAAGTGGCCAATGAGCGCATCATCCTTTCTGTTAAGAATACCACTGAATTTACTGCCGGTATGATCGGCCAGGCTACCCAGAGTTTCCAGGTGATGAACCCGGAACAACTGATCTGTACCCTGGACTCTTCCGCCAAGATCGATATTGAACTGACCATTGGCAAAGGCCGTGGTTATGTTCCCGCTGAAGAGAACAAACCTAAAGATGCCCCCCTGGGATATATCCCCGTGGATTCCATCTACACACCGATCAAGAATGTGAAGTACACCATCGAAAACACCCGTGTAGAACAGCGCACCGACTTCGAAAAGCTGATCATGGAAGTGGTTACAGATGGCACCATTCACCCCGAAGAGGCCGTAAAACAGGCCAGCCGGATCCTGATCCAGCACCTGATGATCATTACCGACGAGAACATCACTTTCGATAACAAAGAAGAGAAGAAAGAAGACCTGGTGGACGAACAGACCCTGCAACTGCGCAAGGTGCTGAAAACCCCGCTGGAAGATCTTGATCTCTCTGTTCGCGCCTTCAACTGTCTGAAAGCCGCCAAGATCAACTCGCTGAGCGAGCTGGTTCAATACGAGCAGGAAGACCTGATGAAGTTCCGCAACTTTGGTCAGAAATCCCTTGCCGAAATCGAGCAGGTACTGACCGAAAGAGGACTTTCCTTTGGTATGGACCTCGCCAAACTCGGCGTTGATCCGGATGAACTTTAGTACTTAATACCTGATAGCTTTTAGCTATTAGCCATTTTTTCATACGGTTGCAATTCCTGACACGGTGTAACCGATAAAACAAACAGTCATGCGTCACGGAGACAAGATCAACAACCTGGGCCGCACCAAAGCACATCGCGATGCGCTGCTCAGCAACCTGGCCAGTCAACTGATCGCTCACAAGCGGATCGTTACCACCCTGGCAAAAGCAAAATCTTTGCGTACTTACGTAGAACCCCTGATCACGAAAGCAAAATCCAACACGACTCACCAACGTCGGGTGGTATTTAGCTATCTGCAGGATAAAGAAGCCGTAAAGGAATTGTTTGGCACAGTCGCCGATAAGGTGGGTGGCCGCCCTGGTGGCTATACCCGCATCATTAAACTGGGAACCCGTCCTGGTGACAATGCGGAAAAAGCCCTGATTGAACTGGTTGACTTCAACGAGATCTATGGAAAAACCACCGGTGAAGGCGCCAAAGAAGGAGCCAAAAAGACCCGTCGTGGCCGTAGCAGCGCCAAAAGGACCACTGAAACTGGCGCCGAAACCTCGGCTGAAACAAAATCAGAAGAATAATGATCATTTACCTGATTAATAGAAAGGGTCACTGTTTCAACAGTGGCCCTTTTTTTATGTGACCAATTAACTTTTGCCCGCACCCCTTTTTTTCTTTTTTTTGCAAAATCTTTCCCCCAACCATGAATGATACTCAATCTCCCGCGATCCTCCTCCTCGAAGACGGAACCCTTTGTCACGGATACGCCTTTGGCGCCATTGGTACCACCGGCGGTGAAATCTGTTTCAATACCGGTATGACCGGCTATCAGGAAGTGTTTACCGACCCCAGTTATTTTGGCCAGATCCTCATCATGAATGCCGTTCATATTGGCAATTACGGGGTGAAGAACGAAGATGTGGAGTCGGGTTCCGTCAAGATCCGTGGTTTGATCGGGCGCAACCTGGAAGATCAATACAGCCGCAAAATGGCCAATGGCTCCCTGGATGAATACCTGAAGAAAAACAATATTGTCTCGATCGAAGGAGTTGACACCCGGTCACTGGTGGCCCATATCCGCACAAAAGGCGCCATGAACTGTATCATCTCCTCCGAGATTCTGGATGTGGAGGAATTAAAGAAAGAACTGGCAAAAGTACCTTCCATGTCGGGGCTTGAACTGGCCTCCAGCGTTACCACCGACAAGGAGTACGAGATGGGTGATCCTTCTTCCCCCATTCGGGTG
>JAYRZH010000145.1:0-5896 GCA_041916555.1 Chitinophagaceae bacterium
TCCGGTGGATCGATATACCACTCCTTTAATCATGTCCCGAAAGTAGGTATAATTTATTTTCTCTCAGCGCTTCTTGGCGAGTGCAGCGAGAAACTGATTTTTTATAACGTGACCTTTTTATGGAAATTTTTTAAACCAGGTATATCGAAGAATGATCTCCAGGGCAAGGAGAAAAAGAGCTGCCAACAAAAACGGCGGAAAGTGTTCCTTTATCCGTTTAAAAGAAACGGCATCGATCTTTACCTTCTCCATCTTATCGATCTCGCCATAAACCTTACTCAACCCTGCCTTATCCCTGGCCCGGAAATAGTCGCCACCTGTTTCGCGTCCTATTTTTCTCAACAAATCTTCATCCAGCAAAGGTGAATTGGTAACCTTCACCGTTCCTTGTTTGGTCTTTTCTTCCACCGCCGTGTATCCTTCCAGCGCCATCCCGATGGTATAAACCTTAATCCCCTGAGAGCGGGTGATTTCCAGGGCTGTCAATGGATCGATCATCCGGTCTTCCGTGGGCTGTTCTTTGCCATCGGTCAGCAAAATGATCACTTTGCTTTTTGCCTTGCTTTCCAGTAACCTGGAGGTAGCCGTAGCCAACCCCTCGCCAATCAGTGTACCATCCTGCAGCATCCCACTACGAAGCGATGCCACCTGGGTGAGCAAGGTATTTTTGTCGGTAGTAAGCGGGGAAAGGGTAAAACTCTCACCCGAAAAAATAACCAGGCCAATCTGGTCAATGGGTCTTTGCCGGATAAACTCCGACGCCACTTCCTTGGCTACTTCAAGCCGGTTTGGCTGAAAATCGCGCGACAACATACTCCCACTCACATCCAGGCAAAGAATGATATCAATCCCCTGACCTCCGGTTATCTGTTCATCATTTCGCTCCCTTGGTCTGGCCAACGCCAAAATCAATGCCGCCATTGATAGCAGGCGGAACACAAAAAGAATATGACGCCACCTCGTTTTACCTCCCGGTCTTCCAAAAGCAGCCGTGCTTGTTACGGGTAATGCGGCCAAACGATGGTTGCTTCTTTTGATATACCAGTAAATGAGAAAAGGGTATATCAAAAAGAGGCCAAACACCCAGGGGTATTCCCAGTTGATATGATTAAGCCAGGCCGGCATTCTTATCCATTTTAATTTTTTTCTGTTCCAGGAAATTAAGGGCTTCTTTTATCAACATACCCATCTGCCTCCGGTCATCCGCGGTGGCTTCCCCTTTGGCAAATTTTACAAGGTCACCCTTTAACCATTGCTCCCTCAATAAGCCAATCAGCTTTTCAGGTACTGAAAGGGATTTGAGCAAAGGCATCAAATCCATCGTGGTCTTTTCCTCTGCCTCCACCCCCAACCGTTGCTTTAGGTATTGCCTGAAAAGATCGGTCACGGTAACATAGAAGGCTTTGTCCGGCAATCCGGATTTTTCCGCTCTTTCCAATTCCTGCATGGTTTTCTCAAACAGGTTCTCGACCATTACCTGCTTTACAATAGGTTTCCTTTTTCTTCGAAACAGGTTGATCAAAAATACCAACACTGTTATCAGGGCCAATCCGCCGATCAGGTACAGTTTCCATTCAAACTTCTTTTCTTTTACAATCTCCTCATCCAGCACATCCCTCACATTGTGATAAGGCTGGCTGGTATCCATGTCAGAAAACCGCACATCCACCTCAATCGAATCTGTAAATGGCCCTTCTCCTTCTACCAGCGCAAATACCGGAATCACCCAATGGCCTGAATCAAAACTCGTCAGGCTTATCCGCTGTCGAAGCAAGGTTCCTTCCTCAGTATTCATGGTATCCGGGATCGCCCTTTCCAATATTTCAAAATGGGGGATGGTGTCAATGGTAAAAAAGCGAATCGGCGCATTCTCAGGTATGGAGGCTTCTAACTCAAGCTGCAGACGCTCCCCTATCAGCATCGATGGTCGGTCCACCCTTGCCTGTACACGCAGGGATTGTGCCCTGGCATTAGCCAGGAAAAAAAAGGCCAGGATGATAAAAAGACCTTTTCGGCAAATGATATGGATGGGTGGAAAAAGATGCATGATCGGGTTCATCGGTTACGGCTAAGAAAAAATCGCTGTAGCACCCGCACATAGTCCTGATCCGTTCGCACATGGAGCAGATCGCATCCGGCTTTGGAAAAAATATGTTTGCAATATTCAGTTACCCTGAAAAATTCCTTTTCATAATCCCTGCGTACCCGCGTGCTATCACTATCCACCCAACCCCGTTCCCCTGTTTCCAGATCACTTACTTCCAGTAACCCGGCCTTTGGCAACTCCATATCCATTTTGTCATATACTTTAATCCCTATCACATCATGCCGGCTACTGGCTACCCGCAAGCCATCCTCATACCCGGCATCCACAAAATCACTCAATACAAAACAAATACTCTTCTGTCGCGTAGCATTGTTGAACCGGCGAAGGGCCTGGGAAAGACCGGTTGCCTTTTTCTCAGAACTACGCGTTAACAACTCCCGAACTATAAACAGGCCATGTTCCCTTCCCTTTTTGGGGGGAATGGACAACTCAACCTTATCACTATAAAAGATCACACCCACCTTGTCGTTGTTATTGATCGCGGAAAAGGTCAGTACAGCCGCTAATTCGGTAATGATATCCTTTTTACGGGCGTGCAGGGTACCAAACAAAGTACTGGCACTTATATCGATCAGCAACATCACCGTCAATTCCCTTTCTTCCTCAAACAACTTGCTGTAGGGGTGGCCAAACCTGGCGGATACATTCCAGTCTATAAACCGGATATCATCCCCGGCGGCATATTCGCGCACCTCCTTAAAGGACATGCCCCTGCCTTTGAAAGCACTGTGGTACTCTCCGGTGAAAAGGCTGCTCGCAAGCTTCTTGCTCTTGATCTCGAGTTGCCGTACTTTTTTTAATATCTCGGTTGTCGTCAGCATCTTCGCGTTACTTAGCCCCTTTGCATCTTTGCGGTTTAGTTTTACCGCAATGCCGCCAGGGCGAGAGGTTAAGGAACCCTTACTTTTCCAATGATCTCTTTAATTACTTTCTCCACATCAACACCCTCCGCTTCGGCTTCATAAGTCAATCCAATCCTGTGCCGCAGTACATCCAGGCAGATCGCCTGCACATCTTCCGGTGTCACAAATCCCCGCTTATTTAAAAAAGCCACAGCCTTGGCCGCCAGGGCCAGGTTGATACTTCCCCTTGGGGAAGCTCCGTATGCGATGAGGGGTTTCAGGTGTGCCAGTTGGTACTGGTCCGGGAAACGAGAGGCAAAAACGATCTCCAGGATATACCGCTCAATTTTTTCATCCAGGTAAACCTGTCTTACCAGGTCCCGCGCCTGTGCCACTTCCTGAATGGATACCACCTGTCTGATGGCAGGCGTTGTCAACCCCTGGGCATTCTGTCGCATGATCAGTTGCTCCTCCTGCATACTGGGGTAGCCAACGATCACTTTCATGATAAAACGGTCCTGCTGGGCCTCGGGGAGCGGATAGGTTCCCTCCTGCTCCAATGGGTTCTGTGTGGCCAAAACCAGAAAGGGTTCTTCCAGTTTGTAAGTAGTATCCCCGATCGTCACCTGCCGCTCCTGCATGGCTTCCAGCAAGGCGCTTTGCACCTTGGCCGGGGCCCGGTTGATCTCATCTGCCAAAATAAAGTTGGCAAAGATGGGACCCTTACGCACCACAAATTCATTTCGCTGCTGGTTATAGATCAAGGTACCCAATACATCTGCCGGCAACAGATCAGGAGTAAACTGGATGCGGCTAAACTTCGCATGGATAACCTGCGAAAGCGATTTGATCGTAAGAGTTTTAGCAAGACCAGGCACCCCTTCCAGCAATACATGGCCATTGCTTAACAACCCTATCAACAACCGGTCAAGCATATAGTGCTGACCCACGATCACCTGACCTACCTCCTCCCTGATCTTATCAGTAAATTGTGCGGAATGGGCTATTCGCTGGGTCAATTGTTTGATCTCTTCTGCTGACTTGTACATGAAGATTAAGTATTTGTATAATATTAACTGCCTAACCTGCAAATACTTTGCCGGGTTAGACCAAATTTTTTATTTTTATCAATCAATTTAATACCATGAGAAAACACCCTGTCCTGACTATTTTACCGGCCCTTTTTCTCTTTTTTACGTTTTCTGCCTGTGATAAAAATTCAGAACCTAAAACCGCCGCCGATTATCTGAAAACGGGGGTATGGGTATTGGTATCGGCCAGTGCCAATGGAACAGATATCACGAGTATGATCCCTTCCTGTGTAAAAGATAATGAAACCGCTTTTCAATCCGGAGGGGTTGGGTACACACTTGAAAAAACCGAGGTATGTTCCCCCAGTTATGAAACCACATTTACCTGGGCCTTGCAGAACAGCGATACCCGGCTCACCATGAGCGCGGCTCTGGTGCCAGGCGGTTCCGGTGTATTCACCGTGGTATCGGTCAATGAAACCAACCTGGTTCTGTCGCAGGAATCTTCCCTGATCCCTTCTCCTACACCAGTAACCGTGGTTGCCACTTTCAAACATCCCTGATCGCTCAGGATAAATATTTTCCGACAATCGGAACCCGGCGCCCGACCCCAAAGGCTTTGGCGCTGACACGGATGATGGGGCAAAACTGGTTTCGCTTGTACTCATTGGTATTAACCAATTTCAGTACCCGGTTTACCAATGCCTGATCAAACCCTTCTTCCATGATCTCACGCGGACCTTTTCGCAATTCAATGTAGTTGTATAATACCCGGTCGAGTATATCGTACTCGGGCAGGCTGTCACTGTCTTTCTGATTGGGACGTAGTTCCGCCGAAGGAGCCTTGGTCAGGATAGAAGCCGGTATGATCTCGCCATTCCGGTTAAGATGCCTGGCAAGCGCATATACCTGAACCTTATACAGATCGCCCAACACCCCCAGCCCCCCGGCCATATCGCCATATAAGGTTCCATAACCCGTGGCCAACTCGCTCTTATTTGACGTATTCAATAAAATATAACCAAACTTGTTTGCCACCCCCATTAGCAGGTTGCCCCTGGTACGGCTTTGTATGTTTTCCTCGGCCACGCTAAAAGGCCGGTCCTGAAACAGGGGCTTTAACGTATCAAGAAAAGATTCATAAACTTGTTTGATGGGCAGTACATGGTAGGGATTGTCGAGGTTCTTGCTCAACTGCTCTGCATCGGAAACCGAATGACCGGTTGAATAAGGGGAGGGCATCAATACGGCCATTACATTTTCCTTGCCAAGGGCCTCCACCGCCAGGGCCAGGGTTACCGCGCTATCAATTCCTCCGGAGGAACCCAGGATGGCCTTGGTAAAACCCATTTTTGAAAAATAATCGCGAATGCCCAGGACCAATGCCTGGTGAATCTCTTCGATGTTTTTCTCATTGGTGAGGTAGGCCAGTATATCCTCGCCTTTCCCCACTTCTGCCGCGGAATAATAATAGGGTTCATCGGTAGCCACGGTGAGTGGCTCCTGTTTTTTACAAAGTTGGTCAAGGTCAAAAACGGCAAAATCCTCCTGGAAATACTTCATCTCCTTCACCCGCCGGCCCAGATTATCATAAACAAGGCTTCCCCCGTCAAAAACAATCTCAGTTTGTGAGCCTACGGTATTGCAATAGAGCATAGGCAGCTTGTACTTCACCGTATGCGCCCTTACAATGCTGTTCCGTACCACATCCTGTGCATAATTATACGGAGAGGCCGAAATATTGATCATCACATCCGGGTCATAGGCCATCAGTTTCTCCATGGGTGTAACACGGTACAATGGGTTATCTCCCATATTCCAGATATCCTCACAAATGGTGATGGCCAGCTTCTTCCATTTAAATTCCGCTACCTTCCAATCAAAGGCCGGTTCAAAATACCGGTACTCATCAAATA
>JAYRZH010000146.1:0-5861 GCA_041916555.1 Chitinophagaceae bacterium
ACCCAGCATTACAGCGATCAGCAGCGCGGCTGTTGCCAGCATCAAGGTACCGGGGAGTGCCTGTAGCAGGATGCCCCCTACCTCTTTTTTGGATTGATAGGACCGTCGCAGATAGGGCCATTTAATGGCCAGGGTGGTTTTCCCGCCGATAAAGATCCCTTTTAATTGTTTCTTGTCGATCTCCTCCCGGGTATGGATGGCTATTGGAGACACATCATTCAGGTAAAACAGAAACTGTTTCCACTTAGGCTGGTCAAGGTTTAGTTCTTTCCGAATATTGGCCCGGGTAGTTGAATCCCCGCTTTGGCCCAGGACAAGTCTGGCTGGGTCTCCAATTCCCTGGAACAGAAAAAAGACCAGCATAACGACCCCGGCCAGGACCAAACAGCCATACAATAACCGTTTTATGATCAGCCGGGTCATTAATTGGTTAAACTGTCTGATTTTATGGTGAGAGAATCCGGTTCTGTTTCCTCCGGATGAGGGGGTACCAGTGGGCGCATATTACCCAGGGTAAACAGCAGGCCAAATACGGTGTGCTGGCTCCATTTGTTTTCCACCGTTCCCCTATCCAGCAGGTAATACGTGGGATGGGTTCTGGCAGCGGTTCGAATGGCCGTAAAATCACAGGAGAATACAGGAATGGAACCCAGGACAGTACCTCTCAGTTCGGTCTGCATTTTCTCTATGGAAGTGGTAACGATGTAAACAGGTACATAACGGCGGTTTGCTATTTCCACCACTTCCCGGAGTTTTTTCATCCAATTGCCGGGCATCTGTTTAATTTCTTCTACAAAAACCAGAACGACCTTGGGTGATTCCAGGATAGCCTGGGTGGAGTCAGTTCCACCGGCACCTCGAAGGGCAAATCCTTTTATGGTTGGTTCGGCATTTCCTTTTCTGACCAGTTTATCGATGCGGTCGATATAGGTATAGGTTTTAAAATCTGCCGGGAGTTCGGCTGGCGAAAATTCATACCGCTTACCCGCTTTCTCATAAATGTAGCGGATGGCAAAATTATCCGGTACGGCTCCGACCGGTGGTTTCATTTTTTCCGGAATATTATTTCCTTTTTTGAAAGGCAGACAATCTATAGGAGGCAGAAACATCAGCGCATACAACTGTATGCCGATACTGAAAAGAATGGATATGACCAGCAATATCCTGGTTGACCTGGGTTTGAATACGAGGTTAATGTATTTTCTTCCGGCCAGCAAAAAGAGGATCAGAACCAGCAGGATGATATCTTTTACAAATGAGGTGAGCGAACTGATGGGGATACAATCGCCAAAGCAGCCACAGTTCTTGAATTTACCCGAGAAGTAAGCGTAACCTGTGAGGAAGGTAAAGAACAGGATCAGGACCAGCAGGAGCCAACTGACCCATTTGGCCTGCCAACCAAGCAGCAGGGCTACACCGGCTACGATCTCAAACGCAATCATACCCATGGAAAGGGCCAGGGTTAGGTGGTTCAGCCCGCTCCAACCCCAAAGCTCAAAGAACTCCTGCATTTTAAAGCTTAATCCAAGGGGATCGATGGCTTTGACCAGACCGGAAAAAATAAAGAGTAATCCGACCAGGACCCGTATTATCTGTATTATGAATTTCACGCCTTTGGGTTTTCAGGTGTGAAAATAGCCAAATATCCTATGCAGTGGCGGGATAAAGTATGAGGGCAAAAACAGCGTAGTTGATGATATCAAAATAATTGGCATCTATTCCTTCACTGATCAGTGTTTTTCCTTCGTTGGCCAGTATCTGGCGGATCCGTTGAAGTTTCATCAGGATCAAATCCACAAAACTCTCCTGGCTCATGCTACGCCAGGCTTCACCATAATCATGGTTTTTATCAGCCATCAGTTGTTCGGCCTGTGCCACATAACGATCATAAAGTTCCGCTACCCTTTCGGCATCCAGTTCTTCGGGATCATTATCTGTCAGGTGGAGTTGCATCAGGCCGATAACGGCATAGTTAATGATCCCCCTGAATTCCCCCGGGATATCATCGGCCACCCGCTGGTGTTTTTTCTCCTGTATGGTTCTGATGCGTTGGGCTTTAATAAAGATCTGGTCAACGATGGAGATTGTTCTTAATACCCTCCAGGCGGTGCCATAATCGCGGGTCTTTTTGATAAAAATATCCTTGCTCTGGTGAATTACTTCCGTGTATTGCTGATGGGTGTCCGACATTGGTCTTTATTCTATACTTTAGCTTCAAAAGTAACAAACTACCCGCGAATGTTCACATGGAATTGTAAAGGTCGATTGGTGGAATGGGACACCCCCAGGGTGATGGGTATCTTGAATGTAACCCCGGATTCATTCTTTGCCGGTAGCCGGAAAAAAGTGGAATCGGAATGGTTGGATACGGTATCCCGTTTCGTGAAAGAAGGGGCATTTATCGTGGATATCGGGGGGCAAAGTACCCGTCCGGGTTCCGAGAGACTGGATGAAGCCACTGAGATGGAACGGGTGATCCCTGCCATTTCGGCGATTCACTCGCATTTTCCCGATCTGCTTTTGTCAATAGATACTTTTTATGCTGGGGTGGCCAGGGAAGCCGTCAAGGCCGGCGCCTCCATTGTGAATGATGTGAGTGCCGGGCAGTTGGATGATGGAATGATCTCCACAGTCGCCAGTCTTCAGGTACCCTATGTGCTGATGCACATGCCGGGTTCGCCCCAGGATATGCAAAACCGGATGAGTAGTGAGGAAATCGGGTTAACCCTGATGGATTTTTTTCGGCACAAGATCAGCCTGTTAATCAAATCGGGTCTTCACGATATCATCCTGGATCCCGGTTTTGGGTTTGGCAAAACCCCCGCACAAAATTTTGAGATCATATCCCAGATCCCGGCCCTGCGTTCTTTTGGGTACCCGGTGTTGTTAGGGGTATCCCGAAAATCCACGATTTATAGAACCCTGGGCACCGGGCCAGAACAGGCACTTAATGGGACTACCATTATGAATACGGCAGGGTTGCTAAAGGGGGCCGACCTTTTGCGGGTCCATGATGTACAGGAAGCGGTGGAAGCGGTCACTCTCACCAGCCTTATAAAGAAAAAGCCCGCCGGGTAATTGGCAGGCTATTTCCAGAGACAAATTATCTTTCTTAATTCTTAGGAACTATTTCCGGTTGTTGTTGAATGGGCTCATCTGAAACGTCCAGGATCTCAATATCAAAAATGAGCGGCAGGAAAGTCTTTCCACCAGGACCGGGCTGGTTTGTGTAAGCCAGGTATCCGGGTATGTAAATGGTGCCCTTTGATCCTTTTTTAAACACCTGGAGACCTTCGTCCCAACCTGTGATCACGCTACCTACACCAACCTGAAGTGGATAAACGTTGGATTCAAAAGTGCTATCATTGGTCAGCAGGCGTCCGGAATACTTTACGTTGGCAAAGGAGCCACTGGTAACCTGTTTTCCATCACCAACTTGCTGCAAGGTGTAATAAATGCCCGACTCGGTTTTTTGAGCGGTGATGTTCTTTTTCTTCAGGTAGGCTTCCACTTCCTGGATACCCCGATCATAGTCGCCTGATTTTTTGAATTGCTCCAATTCGGCTTTGCGTTGTTTGGCCACCATTTCCACCTGTTCTTTCACACGGCGGGGCATATCTTTTTTCTGTTCTTTAACATAATCGGCCTGGGCCAGGGAGTCAGCCTTGAATACCTCAAGAATTTTGATGTGGTTGATGATGCGGTCGCCTTTTTTCACATTAAACTGGAAACTGGCGCCACGCTTAACGAGGGTGTCAATAAACTGAACGACCACAGCGCTGTCGCCTACACGCATCAGGGGAAGAATTTCGCCCAGGCTGTATTCGCCATTTTGGGTATTATCGGCCCGGATATAGCCGGGCATTTTGCCATGGCTGTCATAAAGAACGGAGTCATTCAATTTCTGGATGATCTCAAACTTGGCGGCCCATCCGTTTTTTATCAGGGAGTCTTTGCTATTCCCCTGGGCAAACAATTGATAGGTCAACCCGCTCTTGGTCTTTTTAAAGGAACCCTGTTTACAGGCAGTAAAGGCCAGTGCGAAAATGAAAAGTAAAGTGATGAGGGGCTTTTTTTGCATGGTTTTGTGTTTATAGATTATTTTTCAAAGGGCCCGCGCCCCTTTGGTTATTCCAATAAATGTTTGTTTTCTTTGAGTGCGTTTCTGAAGTCTTTTACAGTTTGTTCAATAGAAGCGGAGCTCCGGCCACCAGACGCGTTAAAATGGCCTCCCCCTTCAAAGTACTTTCGGGCAAAGCTGTTACAGTCAAATTCGCCTTTGCTTCTAAAACTCCATTTTCTTTCTTCATCACGGTCGATCACAATGGCCACCAGTTTGATACCCTGAATGGTTTGGGGGAAATTGACCAGTCCTTCCGTGTCACCGGTTTTGATATGGTATTTGAGCAGATCAGATTTAGGGACAGTCAGCAAAACGGTATTGTATTCATACATCACTTCCATCCTGTGCATTAAAACATGCCCGATGAAGCGAAGACGGTTTTCGAGGTAGTTGTCAAACAATTGGTCATGAACATGCATGTGCTCCAGTCCGCGGTCTTTGAGATCAGCCACCAGACGGTGTACCCCGGCATGGGTGGATGAAAAGCGGAAGGAACCTGTATCGGCGATGATTCCCGCGTAGATGCAATCGGCGATGGTCGAATTGATCTTGTCGGCATGCCCCGATTGCGTGATCAGGTCGTAGATCATTTCGCAGGTGGAAGACTTGGACGTATCGCTGATGCCAAACTGGAAGGTAGCCTCATCCGGTTCACGGTGGTGGTCGATCAGTATTTTGGTGCAGTTTAGTCCGGCCAGCACAGGCGCCAGGTTCTTGGTCCTGTCCAGGTGGTTGAAATCCAGGCAGAAAAGCCAGTCGATATCCTGAAGGGCAGATTCGGCAGCCGGTCTGAATTTTTCAAAGTCGATCACCTTTTTGCACCCCGGCATCCAGTTAAGCCAGGCGGCCCAGTTTGTGGGGGAAACCACCCTTACCTCATGCCCCAGTAATTGCAGAAAGGCGGATAGGGCCATAGCCGAGCCCATGGCATCGGCATCCGGTTTTTGGTGCATGGTGATGCCTACCTTTCGGGGGGTGTTCAGTTCGGGAAAAAGATCAGCAAGGGGTTTCATAAAACGGTGGCAAAAGTAGCTTTAATTTAGGAATTATCGGCAGAGATTCTATCTTTGCGGCGCAAAACACAATCAATTATGAGTAATCGAACACTTACCATGATCAAGCCCGACGCGATGAAACGTGGATATGCCGGGGCGATCCTGGACATGATGATCAAAGCGGGTTTTAAGGTCATTGCCCTCAAGCAGACCAAACTGAGCCCTGAGAAAGCCGGTGAATTTTATGCCGTTCACAAAGAGCGTCCTTTTTATGGTGAACTGGTGGAGTTTATGAGCAGCGGACCGATCATTGCGGCCATATTGGAAAAAGAGAATGCCGTTGCTGATTTCAGGACCCTGATCGGAGCCACCGACCCTGCCAAGGCTGCCGAAGGAACCATCCGTAAGAAATATGCCAGTTCGATTGGTGAAAATGCCGTTCATGGTAGTGACAGTGATGAGAATGCCAAGATCGAAGGGGATTTCTTTTTTTCTGTGCTGGAAAGGATTTAATCCGGCAACACCATATTTTTTAAACCCGTCCGCCTTTGGCGGTACGGGTTTTATATTTCTTTTTGGGGGATGGCTGAGGCCCCAACCTTGTTCTCTACCGGTTCTACCCGGTATCCGGCCTCTCTCAATAACCTGATCAATCCATTTTTTCCGGGTAAATGCCCCGCTCCCACGGCTATCACGTACGACTTATCCCTTAACAGCCCCTTTAACTTAGTTACCCAGTTTCG
>JAYRZH010000147.1:0-5703 GCA_041916555.1 Chitinophagaceae bacterium
GATGCTGGATACCATGAAGACCTTTGGCCCCGATTCCTTTGCCGGTCGCCTGGCCAGTGTGCTCCAAGGATCTTCCGATACCACCTTCTATGTTATTGCCGTTTATTTTGGCTCTATTAGTGTTAAGAATACGAGATATGCGGTGGGTGCAATGCTTTTGGCAGACCTGGCAGGAATTATCACTTCGATCTTACTAGCTTATCTGTTCTTTGGTTAATAACCCTATTGACCAGGTGGGCATAAAAAAACCGTCCCGAAGAATCGGAACGGTCTTTCTTCTATACTGCTGCTTATGTGACTAATAGTTGGAGAACGAGGTGAGCGTTCTTGCCACACCGGTTGTGCCGGTTGTCTGGTATCTTCCCCGGAAAAGCACTGTATAGCTTCTCTGGGCGGTGGGGAAGAAATTTGACAAGGTAGCCAGGTTGGTAGTGGTACCCGTAGCCCTTACATACAGGGTGTCATTCTGCGATGCATAGGGAATAAAAGGCGTTACCCCGGTGGAGGGAATATTGGTGAAAACGTTCCCGGCTTTTCGGGTGGAGTATATGTCCACATTGGGAATGGTAACCGATGAAAAGATCATGTTGGCAAACCTTACCCTTGCCGTGGTGTCGGTGGGAACCACAATATCATCAAACACCATCTTGTATTTTACGGTGGTTAAGGTGTCATAAGTAAACACGGTGTACCGTTTTCCTTTTTCAAATACGGCGCTAAATGAAATCGGGTTCTGGGTAGAAGTAACCAGGGTATCCTTGATGAGGATCTGGTTGCCACCAGGAACCACCGCCGTATAATATCCGGTAGATGGGAATAACCCGCTGTAGGCAACGGCTGCTCCGGTAACCTGGATATTGTTTACATACACATAATTTCTGGTGGTACTAAGCGCGGCGTTATAAAGCCGGAAATAGCTCTTGTTGGGGTCTGTATTGTCGCCAATCACCTTGGTGAATTCCTTTTTGCAGGCACTCAATACCAGGGCTCCCGCCAGTAGGATCAGACCACTATATTTTAGATTGATACGTTTCATGTTCAAAGTTTTGGTTGATTAAGGTTGGGAGAACCATTGTTCTTTGGTATTGTAATCCAGTGCCAGGGCTCCGATCCTGTCAAGCTCAGCCACATTATACAGGTACTCTGAGTTGTAACGGGGACGGGCGCGATAGACCCATTTGCCATTGTTATTGATGTACAGATCCGTGCCGGATGGAGGGGTGAAACTAGTGTACACCTGCACACCACCTTCCTGATCGGTATAATGGAACCGCCTCATGTCAGTCCAGGTTTCAAGAGCGCCATATCCATATAAGGCAATGTACTTCTGCAACATGATGTGCGTCAATTTCAGGTTGGCCGCGGTAGGCACAACCGCTGGATTGGCGAGGAAAGCCGCCTTCATGGCCGGGGTAATTTGATAGGCGACAGGTACCCCGTCATTATATGTTCCTGTGAGCATATCCATGTTCAGGCTTATACCCAGGGTATAAGCGGCCAATGCCCCTGCTTTGTCTCCCTTGCGGTACAAGGCTTCCGCTTTCATGAATTGAACCTCAGAGGCCGTGATGACAGGGAAGGGTGCCCCATTTTTAAAAATGTAGCGGCAACCGGTATCAAGGGTTGGGGGAGTGGTTGTTCCAAATGTGCCTCCCCAGAAATTCTGAGGTTGGTCACCGGCTGCTAATCCAGAAGTCCCTTTATTCATCAACACACCCCGGAAAGTTCCATTGGTATTTTGACGAAGAAGATAATAGGCCCGGGGATCCACCACCGTTGCAAACGTGGGGTTGGTTCCATTCAGCAGGTCGCATATATAGCCAGTCTGGCGTAAGGCGCCTACGTTATTCCTGTACGGCCCATAGAAATTCGAGGTACCGGTGATGCCTGTATTGGCAAACTTGGCCATGGCATTATCCGCATTGGTGCTCATTGCCAGGTTTGCATAGTGTATGACAGAATCCGGGTTGTATCCTGCTTTGTTTGACAACCTGTTAAAACTTCTTGCCATCACCGCATAGGCAAACTTTTTCCACTTTTGTGCATCCCCATTGAAAAAGTAGGCATCGCCTTTGGCCAGATTGGCCTGGCTCACCTGGCCATCGGTACGGTCCAGATAGGCAAGGGCATTGCGGCAGTTGATTCGAACAGAATCATACACTTCTTCCTGTGTACTGTATTCAAAGGTAAGCAGGTCAACATCGTAAGCCCTTTTTAAAATAACTTCACCATACATATCTGTCAACGTAAGCCAGCTCCAGGCGCGTATGGCATAACCAACACCTACATAATCCCATTTTTCTTCCTCTTTAGCCCAGAAGATCATCTTGTTCAGGTTTTGCCCCATGCCAAAATAATGCATGGCCCATACAGAGCCCAATACATCACTGGCTCCGGTAGCACCACCCATTTGGTCGTATTGGTTTCCGGCGGTATTGGTGCCCCAGTATTGTACATACCGGCCAACATACAGTCCGTCATTGGCTATGCCGTAGGCACTACCGGCAGCTGCTGAACTTCCAATAAAGTTGCCAATGATGCCAGGCAGCAGGCTCTCTACTGGCACCCGTGTGGGGGCATTGGGGTTTAAAAAGGCTTCATCTATTTTCTTGGTACAGGCGCTAACCAGCAAGATCAACGCGCCAAGAAAGGCCAGGTGAATTTTATATTTATTTTTCATTTAGTTCTTTTTTTGAGGTTTAGAATCCGGCTCTGATACCAAAGTTGTAGCTGACCGGTGTCGGCAGGGTTCCATAATCAAATCCAAAAGCGCCTACGCCCCGGCTACCGGCTGAAACACCGTTTACTGCCGGATCGGCTCCTTTATAATTGGTGATCAGGATCAGGTCATTGCCGGTCAGGAAAAAGCCAAGGCTCTTCAACCCTCTGATCTTGCTAACCATATTGGTCGGGAAATTATAACTGATGGATACATCACGCAAACGGAACCAGTTGACATCCTTCTGTATGAAGGCTTCTTCAGGCCAGGCACCAGTGCTGGTGTAATAGGCATCGTTATAAGCTGGCAATACGGCAATGGTATTCCGTGTCGGGTTGGCTGTATTCTGTTTGCCATCATTCAATACCCCATCAATTACACGGGGAGTGAACCTGTCGGCCGTAAGGAAGCTGCGACCTACTCCGGTCAGGAACATTTCTGTACCATTGAAGATATCGCCACCTACTTTCAGGTCCCAAAGGAAGCTAAAGCGCCAGTTCTTGTACCGGAGGTTATTGATTGTACCCAGTGTAAAATCGGGGTTCCGGTCACCTCTTTTTTGGAATGTGGCATCAATGATCGGGAATCCATTCAGCGGGTTAATCAAAATGTCACCGGCATTGTTCCTGGAATAACCATAGGCTGTGATGGAAGTAGTAGGTCCGTTCAGGATGATCCCTCCACGGGCATTTCCATAAAGCCAGGTATCTGCCAGGTAAAACTCGGAGATGTTTCTAGGGAGCTTGATCACCTTATTCCACATCCGGTTGAAATTGAGCCGGATGTTCCATCCCCAATCACTGGTATTGACCACCGTGGCGTCGAGGGTTACTTCTACCCCCTGGTTACGGGTGCTACCGGCGTTTTGGGTGTTCAAAACATAACCTGTGCCATAGCTTAAGCGGAAGTTCTCCAGGATCTGATCTTCATTCAGCGTGTTATAAATGGCCAGATCAATTCCTAAGCGGTTTTTGAATAACTTAATTTCTGTGCCTATTTCATAGGTCTTTTGTTTTTCAGGAACAAGGTCCGGGTTGTTGTTATTAAAGCCATACGAGTAGCCTCCGCCAGACGCGAAGTTGTTCACAAAGACAGATTGGGTGGAATAGGGCGAATTCAAACGGGCCGTACTGGCAAGCGAGGTACGCAATTTCCAGTAACTGATGGCGCCTTTCTTGATGCCGGGGAAGATATCCGACATGATCATACTCAAGCTGGCGCCGGGGTAATTATAGTTCCTGTTTTGAGAAGGCAGGGTAGATGCCGTTTCAAAACGATGGGTATAGTTCAGGAAGATCATGTTCTTATAACTGATGGCAGCCTCTCCGAAATAAGCCATCTGGCGGGTAATTTGCTGATTGTACTCTCCATTGTTGTTCCGAAGCAAACGCACCCGTGTGGATGGGTCTGTATTGGAAGAGTCGGTGGAGGTTGGCGAGGTTAGCTTGTTGCCGACGATGGCAAACATCTGGGTTTCATAATCCTGCCACATGGTACCTACCATCACCCGGCCACTGAAGTTTCCGATTTTCTTTTTGGCTGTGGCGGTAATGGTATGGTTATATCCTTGGTACTTTCTCCAGTAGTTATCCAATTGACCCACCAGGGAGGCGGCAATATAGAATGACTGCGGGTGGTAAAGGGTAAACCCTTCAGATTTATAGGTATCATAACCAAAACGACCGGCCAGTGTCAACCACTCGGTAGGGGTGATGTTAATGCCTAAACTGGCTGTATAACGATCGGTCTCATCCTTGCTTTTATTGTAGGTGGTATTAAAGAAGGGGTTGTCGTAATCGGCGTTGGCATTCGCGTTAAACAACGGAAGTTTGGAGCCATTGGCATCCACAAATTTGCGGATGTCATTTTCATTCGGCCAAATCAGCAAACTCAACATATAACCACCGGCGCTTCTTAACACTTTTTTGTTCTCGCTTCGTACAAAGGAAATGGAGGGGATGATCTCCACCATTTTCCCAATCCTGGTGGTATTTGATAAACGCAGGTTAAGCTTT
Source organism: Chitinophagaceae bacterium (assembly GCA_041916555.1). GTDB lineage: Bacteria > Bacteroidota > Bacteroidia > Chitinophagales > Chitinophagaceae > SpSt-398. The sequence continues at coordinate 4,735 of JAYRZH010000147.1, forward strand.
TTGTAATCGTTGTTTGGAACCACGCCTTCCTGATTCAGGTAGGAAGCGGAAAAACGGAATACGGAATTCTTTACCCCAAAGTCAACACCCAGGTTATGGGTTTGGGTTTTACCTGTACGGAAAAAGTTGTGGATATTATCATACAACTTGGTTCCTTCAGGGATGGCCGGACCAAAATACCGGAATATGTTTGACTCAGACCCGTTGGTGCCGTTGGAGAATTTGTCAATAAACTCAGGGAACCGGGTGATCCGTTGAAACTTGAAGTTGTTATCATATTGTACGGCCAGTTTGTTTGACTTGGCCTTGCGGGTAGTGATGACAATGGCGCCGGAACTGGCCTGGGAACCATACAGCGCGGTGGCTTCGGGTCCTTTCAGGATCGTGATCGACTCAATATCATTGGGGTTTAGGTCGGCGATCCGGTTCGTATAGTCATTGTTTCTGTTGGGACGGTCAGAAGCAAGTCCAACCCCTTGTCCACCATTCGAAGTCTCGTTGATTGTCTGGTTGTCCATGATCACCCCGTCAACGATAAATAGAGGTTCATTGCTCAGGGACAGTGAATTGAATCCGCGAAGCACAATGGAGGAGGAGGCACCGGCACTACCACTGGAAGGGGTAATGGTTAAACCCGCGGCCCTTCCCTGTAAACCATTCAGGAAATTCTCCCGCTGGGTTTCGGCTACTTCTTTTCCTGCCAATCCCTGGGCGGAATAACCCAGTTCGCGTGGGTTCCTTTTAATATCCATGGCGGTCACCACCACTTCTTCCATCGTTACATCCTTTGAGGTCAGGGAGATACTGTAGGAGGTGGCGGAAGTGACTTTTACTTCCACAGGCTCGAATCCTACAGAAGAGAACTGGAGGACATCGCCTGGTTTGGCAGCGATTGTGAACTTACCAGACGCATCGGTCTGGGTACCGGTATTTGATCCCTTCACCTTGACCGTAACCCCATTAAGCGGG
>JAYRZH010000148.1:0-5493 GCA_041916555.1 Chitinophagaceae bacterium
GAAACCACTTACCATGAGGTAGTGAACAGCATTCACCCCCACCCCACCATCAGCGAAAGCGTGAAAGACGCTATTGAAGTGGCTTATGGAGAAGCTATTCACTTGTAATTAAGAATAAGAGTTTTTAAATAAAAATGAGGAAGTAAGTACTTCCTCATTTTTTTATCATTTAATATCCTTTATTTTTTTCAACCCCTTACATCTTCACAAATTTCTCCCGCATCTTCTCTCCCTCTTTTTCTCCATCTACAAAATAAATACCGGGTGCAAGGTGGCTGATGTTCATGGTATAAATCGCCTGTGTAATGATTTGACGCATTACCACCCGACCGGACAGGTCGGTAACCCTTACCTCTTTCCCCACCCAGCGCACATCATACTGGAAGTTCATAATCAGGCTGCTATTGGCCGGGTTTGGATATATCTTGATATGAAGCCAGCGCGGGTTGTTATCAGGCAGGCTACCTTCTTCAAGCAATGGGGTATCAAGTCCTTTGGAGCTTAGCAGGGAATGACGGGCACCCCCTTCTTCAAACAGGATGCGCATGCGTTGTTTTTGACCAAAGGTGAACATATTGACACAGGCATCACTGGTAAAATCCATGTAGTTGTTGTACATATCACCCCCATTGCCGGCATTGTTGCAGGTAACGCGTACCCCTGTGGGGCAGCCCGGGGTATAGCTTCTTTGCGGAGGGGTATCCCCTACCAGGTCATCGCCACAATCGGCATCACCCCAAATATGCCTGAGGTTTAGCCAGTGGCCCACTTCATGTACAAGCGTCCGCCCTTTATTGTATTGCGAAAAATAACCAATGGCGCCAAAGGCTTTGTAGTTGATCACTACCCCATCCCTTTCAGCCGGAGTTCCCGGGAAACTGGCATACCCCAGCAGATCATCCATATTGCAAACCCATATATTCAGGTATTGGGTGGCATCCCAGGCATCAGAGCCCAGGTTGGCATCAAATTTTACCTTATCATCCATCGCCCATTTCTTCAGGGGACTGTATTGTCTCACAATACCGGAGGTGGCCCGGCCCTTAGGGTCACTGATGGCTAGCTTAAATTCAATCCGGGTATCCGCCGACAATCCGGCGAAACCACTGGGAATATTGGAGGTGTCGCTATTCAGTCTCCTGAAATCACGGTTCAGAATCTCAATCTGATCCTTGATCCTTGAATCGGGGATATTCTCTTCGGGATAATGATAAACCACATGCACCACCACAGGAATGGTGATCACCGGCTGAGTGGCATTGGTTCCGGGATGGTCATTGACCAACACGGTTTGATTTGTTATTCGGTGGGTGAATTGCTCAATTGCAGAAACTCGTTCGGCGATGGTGGGGTCCGATTTAAGTAATTGCTGCACATACTCATGGCTCGAACAGTTTCGTTGAGCATGAATCAATTGTACAAGCAAAAGGGGCAACACAAAGCCAGCCAGCTTTTTCATCATTGTTTCAAAAGGTAAAGAATGAAAAAAACGGCTCCACAGGGGGATTACGTGGTTTCGGCGGGAATTGGAATTAAACGGACTTGATCAAAAATGGTTATTTGGGAGATTTTCCCTGGATACGGAGAGTGAATAAAGGTGTGATAATACCTAATCCGATATAAACATAAACTTAATTTCCAGTATTTGCAAGCCATCCGTTAAAATTAAGGGTGGGTCATATAAATAATTTAAACATAAGTCTATCTTTGTCAGAATATTACACTCATGAAACGCCACCTACCGCTATTCTTTGTCCTGTTTATACTGGTCGCGTGCAACGCACCCGGTCCCAAGAACGACCCCGATCCCAAAAAACCGGATATCGTCAAGGCTATGTCCTACTCCATCCTCAAGGAATACCCACACGATACCTCTTTTTTCACCCAGGGACTCATGTTCCATAATGGAAATTTTTATGAAGGGACCGGCGAAAGGGGCCATTCCCGTCTCCTGCAGATCGATCTGGCTACGGGTAAAGTGCTAAAACAGGTTAATCTGGAAAAGGAATATTTTGGCGAAGGCATTGCCACCTGGGGAGATTCCTTGTTTCAATTGACCTGGGAAGAACATAAAGTATTTGTTTACGAGGTAAAGACCTTTAAAAAGATCGCTGAGTTCACCATCAATACCGAAGGTTGGGGGATTACGTCCAATGGAAATGAAATGATCGTCAGTGATGGAAGCAGCAACCTCTATTTTTACGATCCAAAAACATTCCGGCTGCTCCGTACCCAGGGAGTGTACGAAAACGGAGAACTGGCCTATAACCTGAATGAACTGGAGTATATCAACGGGTATGTGTATGCCAATCAGTGGAACATGCCCTATATTCTTCGGATTGACCCTGCAAGTGGACAGGTACTGGGCAAGGCTGATGTTTCTGAGATATGGCAAAGGATGAGACAAATTGATCCCATGGCCGAAGTGCCCAATGGTATCGCTTACGATTCCGTCACCAAAAAAACCTATATCACGGGTAAAAGGTGGCCAAAAATATTTGAAGTTCAATTCAGTGGGAACTGATAGCCTGACTGCCCAATCATTCAATCCTCTTTTTTCCAAACATATACCAGGGAACTGCATTTCTCCCGGTTAAACAGCGCATTTAAATTGGAGCGCAGACCGGTAAAAAAGGCCGACAGCCACTGTGTCTTCCCACTCCGGTATTGGCTACTAAGCAGACTTACATAAAATGCATCAAAATACATTGGTTTCATCCCCAACCAGGAAAACCCTTTTCCGGCAAACAAGGTCTTCATACTCGTGGGCGAAAAATGATGCAGGTGTCTTGGAACATCGTAGGCGGCCCAATCTTTTGCATACCGCAACGCGTCGTAACTGGTATGATTAGGTACGGCAATAAACAACACACCCTGGGGTTTTAGCAGCGTGGAGAAGTGTTTTACATAAACTTCCAGGTCATGCACATGCTCCAACACATGCCAAAGGGTAATGGCATCAAAGGAATGAGCGGGTAACTGACTGATGGCCGTCATTTCCTGCAAAGTGATGCCATGTGTTTGGCGGCAAACCTCCCGGGCATCGGTATCTGGTTCCAATCCAAAAGTCTCCCAACTATGGGACTTCATTTCAGCCAGGAAATAACCGGTTCCGGCCCCGATATCCAATACCCTTCCTTCACGCTTTCGGGTAAACCCTTCCACCCATTTTCGTTTACCAGCCAGGGTAAACCCGCGAACGACCTTGTATAACCGGTTGATAAGCCCTTTTGAACTATTGGTATGGGAAATATAAGATTCCGCTTTATAATACCCGCCAATCGATTCAGGCCCGGGTATATCCTGCGTAAACCGGTGGGTGCAGGAAGCGCAGGAAATCAATAAAAAATCCTCATGGCTGACCGTGTGGTCGTGTACGGTGAATAAAGGGTGCAGGTCCTGGCTGCCACATACCGGGCAGGAGGTATAATGAACGAGGGAAGACATGCCGCAAGGTAAACGAAAAATCAGGAATCCAGTCGCAGGGGTTGCTCATTTCCAAAGGGAGGTTTGCTCCCATTTCCCTTGGCAAACTGGTAGCCAGCAAGAAGCAAGCTAATTCCCAATAATATCCAGGCAATGATCATGGGCCAGTCACGTTTTGTCTCCTCCCCTTCCAGCCAGGCCGTCATTTCTTCGCTGGTTCTTTCCTGGTCACCCACCAGCATGGTATGGGAAGCATTGGAATGAATGACCTTTTCGGCTGACAAAGGCCCAAGACCAAAGGGATTAATTAATTCTGATTGAAAGGAGATGGCGCCAGCCAGATCCTTCTTAAATGTACCTACCCCATTCCAAATTGAACGCTTGGTTTGGCTTAAATCATTTTTAATCTGATTGGCAAAATCATTCAGGAATTCGATCGCCTCATTTTCCCCTATGGAAAGGGAATGGGAAATCCAGTCAAACAAAGGCCGGGGGGAGTCGGTTTCTTCCGCTTCCAGGGAAAACCTGTATGCAGGGGGGAGAAATTGCTTTTCTGCCACTTCATATCCTGCCGGTACTTCCTGCACGCGCAAAGTGCCCAGCCCTGGTAAAGGAAGGGCTCCGGTAGTGACCATATACTTATACAAAATTCTATCCAGCGTCATCCGGGGCAAATTAGGCAATTCCTCGAATAATCAGGTTATAAGGCTTTTTGTGTAAAAGAAAATACAATCCCTGCCTGGAAATTGAATCCATAAACTGGGTATTGGTTCCACCGCTGGTATTCGTTGTTGAATAAGTTATTAAACTGGGCCCAGAAATTCAGGCTTTTGGAAAAACGGAACTCAAGTCCTGTGCTCAGGTCAAAAGCCCCTTTGAGCCGGTCTGCCGGGCCTGCCTGGGTTTGGTACTGCGGTCCACTCCAGGCAAAAAGGTCTGATTTCAACCAGAGATCTTTAAGCACCTGTAATTTCATGGCGGCCTTTACCTCCAGAGGCAATAAGCCCCAGGCTTTTTCATTTACCGTTAGCTTGGAATACTGGTTAAAGGTCATACCAGCCAGCACTGAAAAACGCTCCTGGATGGAATATCCCACTTCCCCGCCAAAATGCAAGACATTCATGCTGGGCTCATACACCACCTGAAAGGACTTTCCATCCACCTTGTCATTGACAAATAACGGCTGGTTCTTAACCCTGTTAAAACCCACTTTCCCACTGTAAGTGAAATGATCGCCCACCGAGCCTTTGAAACCAGCATAGCGCTCATCTATGGCCGAGTTTAGCAGTTGATCGGGAATATAGAGCCAGGGGTTTTGAGAAGCCAGGTATTGGTAAGAGGTTTTGCGCAAATAACCAATCCATCCCGCCTGAAAAGTAAACCGCTGGTCTTCGGTTCCAATCTCGGCGGTAATATTGGGAAACATCCTGAATTCGCGATTATCCCAGGATGGACGGATGCCTCCCTGAATAATGATATTGGGTGTTTTGAACAAGACTGAAGGGGAAATATAGTAGAGGGTATTGTTGATGGCATCCTTACCATCGGGTTTCAACCTTGTCAGGTCAAAAGTCAATCCCAGGTTTACAGCAAATACCTTCCCAATGGTTTTTTGCAACGGAAGATTCACATAGGTATTGCTTTCATTGGTCTTATGGTTATCGGTAAAGATGTCGATTTTGATCTCCGGCTGGTAGGAAATGCCATATTCGGTATTGTGGATATTGTGGAATCCCAGTGAACCGGAAATAGTTTGAAAACGGTTGCGGATAGAATCCTTAGGGAAGGTAAGGGTGGCAGGCAGGAATCCATATTTGTTATAGCGCTCCTGCTCCATCCCAAGTTTGGCATTCCATTCAATGCTCTTGGCAGTTTGGAAGAACCCGCTCAGGATGGCCCTGGTGTTTGAAAAGTCCTGGAAATCCCGCTTCCCTTCCGCCGCTATATGTTTGGCATAGATATTCAATCCGGCTGATTTTCCATCACCAAAGGAAAAACTGGCTTCAACAAGGGGAGATTTCAGGCTGCCAAATCCAGCCTTGATATAAATGGTATTATCCCAGCGTC
>JAYRZH010000149.1:0-5490 GCA_041916555.1 Chitinophagaceae bacterium
TCCAGGGAGCGGGCGAGGAACACAGCACCTACTGGTACCAGTGCGACCAGATCGGCGCGCCGCTGGAGCTGACCGACGAGCAAGGCCAGGTAGCCTGGGCTGCGGACTACAAGGTCTGGGGTGAGGCGGTCATGCGCAGTGTGTTGCGGACCGGCACCGATGATCGGCCGGTCAGCGCTCGGGCTTGGGGCTCCAAGCCCGTTGCACCACCTCCACCGCCGCCCGTTGAGCAGCCCTTCCGCTTCCAGGGGCAGCAGTTTGATGAGGAGACGGGGCTGCACTACAACCGGTTTCGGTACTACGATCCGGCGGTTGGACGGTTTGTCCATCAAGACCCAATTGGGTTGGAAGGAGGATTGAATTTATTTAGATTTGCACCAAACCCTCTTATTTTCCTTGATCCACTTGGATTGCATTGGACATCACAAGACAGAAAATCAAATGGGCAATTTGGAAATAAGCCTAGATGCGAGTGTGATGATTCTTGTCCTACACTACACAGGCCTTACATTAGAGCAGATGTAAGGGCAACCGTTGAGATGAAAGCTGCCAAAAATGCAGCAGGAGAGTTTTTAGATGCAAACGAGCTGACGCCAATTAAAGGAGCTTATCATCTAGGTCATAAACGTGGCCATGAATTTTGGAGAGAGAAGGCGGCAGCAGAAAAAAAATGCATGAGTCAAGCCCTGTTTAATGATCATATGAACAACGCCAACTTCTATCAAATAGAAGATCCTAAACTAAATATGAGCCACAAATACGAACTACCATGAAAAATAGTACCAAAATTCACTCAGAAATGATGGATGCATTTGTTTCAGATGATTTTGAAGCAATGAAGAAACTAATATCATCAGGTTTGGCAAGTGTAAATTCTGCCGATCCAAGGAGAAATTGTCAGACAACGCCCTTAATGCGCGCAGCCATGAGTGATGAGAATAATAATTTTCTTAAATGGCTCATAGCTAATGGTGCCAACGTCAATCAAAAGGACAGTGCCAACTGGACGGCTCTGCATTTTAGTTGCGAATACAAATGCAAGAGAAATATAGAATTTCTCATCCAATCTGGGGCTTCCGTAAACGAAAAAAATAGCACTGGAGCAACTCCACTCCTAAGATTGCTCGCTCAAAATACGTCAGATAATTTCGAACTGGCAAAAATTCTTATAATTAATGGAGCCGATCCATTTCTACAAAACAATGCTGGAGTTTCTCCAAATGACGTTAATCCGGACCTAATAAAAAGCCTGATTAATAATTGAGCAAAATATTAGCCACTGAATCTTGGTGTAATAATTTTCGAGGTTATTCTCATAATAATTCTTGAGCAAAATCCAATCTATTATTAAAAACTTTTTAACAATTTCAAACCAATATTAAACATAAACCATTTATTTATGATATTAAGTTAGCTCTACCGTAGCATACTGCTGACTCCTACTCGGCCGCAGGACTTCCGCTACGGCCCCACAGACCGCATCCTCGCCAGCCTGCCCGCCCAAGGCAGCCCGCTGGCCCGCGAACTGTTTGCCTTCGACCCCGCCGGCAACCTGCTGGACTCCATACCCGGCAAAGACGGCCAGCCCGTGGACACCACCCTGGGCTTCGTCGGCGACAACCGCCTGCGCTTCTACCAGGACCTGCACTTTGAATACGACGTGCACGGCAACGTCACAAAGCGCACCCGGGGCAACCAGAAAGCCGGTACCCAGGAAGTACTGGACCTGACCTGGAACGCAGACCACCAGCTCATCGAATCGAACACCACGCGCCATGGCGTCACCCAGGCCACGCGCTATGCCTACGACCCCCTGGGCCGGCGCGTCTCCAAGAGCGATGCCTTCGGCAGCACCCACTACGTGTGGGATGGCGACCTCATGGTGCACAGCCAACGCGGTGCAAGGCAGGCGCTGTACATCTACGAGCCGGGGAGCTTTGTGCCGCTGGCCACCGTGCAGGGCGCGGACGAAGAGCACAGCACCTACTGGTACCAATGCGACCAGATCGGTGCGCCGCTGGAGCTGACCGACGAGCAAGGCCAGGTAGCCTGGGCTGCGGACTACAAGGTCTGGGGTGAGGCGGTCATGCGCAGTGTGTTGCGGACCGGCACAGATGATCGGCCCGTCAGCGCACGGGCTTGGGGCTCAAAGCCTGTTGCACCACCTCCACCGCCGCCCATTGAACAACCCTTCCGGCTCCAAGGGCAGCAGTTTGATGAGGAGACGGGGCTGCATTACAACCGGTTTCGGTATTACGATCCGGTGGTGGGGAGGTTTGTTAGTCAGGATCCGATTGGGTTGGTCGGCGGGTTGAATATCTACGAATTTGGTCCCAATCCGATCGAGTATCTCGATCCGCTGGGACTGACTGCAGACAAGCTTAGGAAGAACCTTGCGTTAGCGGGCCGTCCAGTTCCGGATGGGAAAACCCCGCACCATATCGTTCAGAAAAATTGCAGAAATAGCAATCCACGTAGTCACGTACAAAAATCCCGTGATATTCTTGCCAGGAACAAAATTGGAATAGACAGTGCTTCAAATGGGGCTCGAGTATGGGGAACCAATAATGTACAAATATCGGAGCCGAATCATCCCGGTAGAGTAGCCGCAGCCAACACTGGCAACTATCACGCCGGGCGTCATATTCACAGCAAGGCAAATGACAAGCTTATCTATCAAGTGCTCAAAGGTGTTGAAAATCGTGGTGGTAATTTGGAAAACGCATTGGAAGACATAGGACGGCGTATGGAGTCGGGCGCCTGGAAGACGACATTTTCTTGTTGCTGCAACTAGGATCTTAATATATTTAATGGAGATTCATTATTAAACAATTTTGCACCTATTGTTCAAGAAAAATTTCCACCAGCTCCATTCATCGATGAATTACTAAGTGCGTATAAAATATGATTTTAGAAAATCCTGAAATAAAGTCTTATCTTGCAGAGCTTAGGCAAGAGTTTGAAACACTACCCAAGCTGGATTGGTACGATGAATATCTGAAAATATCCTCAAATGTTGATGAGTGGAAGTTCTCGTCTGGAGACTATTTCTTTCCCATCCCCTACTCAGAAGAGAGCAATGGTTCTCCTTCGGCACGTCTTATGAAGAGGTCATACAAAAATGTTGATCAAGCTCGATGGCTAGGGAAATACTGCGCTGGATTTCTGGCAGGTAAACATCTTGTGACTGTCATGCCCAGCGAGCCAAATATGGAGGCACTTGATGCATGCTTATTCAGTGCGAAAAATCCGGGGGTAATTGAATTTAAATATATAAATTGCAAATTCATCGATACCCCAAGCAAGAGAAAATCTAAAGTAGCCGGCATGCATCGCTGGATTGATCTGAAAGATAATAACAAATTACATCTTGGTGTTGGTGAGCGTGGAGCATGTTTTATTTTTCTTTACAAATACTCTTCGGACCAGCCAATTATGGCGCAAGGATACACCAGCTTGGAATTATCTGGAGGCATACCTGACTTTTTCAGATATTTCCACTACGATAATGAAGGAAATCTCAATAAAGTCGCATCTAGCGCTAGCTTAATATGGTCTAAAGCTTCTTAGATGTACGGTCCCAGGAAGTCATGGTGCATTCTTCAGCCTGGAACAGGAGAAAGCACTATAGCAATCCGCCCGCATGGCAGCGCCCGCACGACGCCGCGTATCCGCGCAGAACTCCAGCTAGCTGTGAAGCTCCAATAGGTTGTATCCGGTGTTCATCCGGGTTGGATTTGAGAGACTGGAAGTCGCCAAACACCCAACCCACTCAGGACGCCTAACCGGATGAACACCCATAAGCATGCCCGACTTACCTTCGCCCGCCGACTTGAAATGGTTAAACAGATGGCCATTCATGGCCTGAACGCCGCCCAGGCAGCTCTCGCTCAAAAAAGTTGGATACAACAGAGATAGAACCACAAGGCCAGCTGATCGGCATGAGTCTTTTGAAAAAGGTTATCAAAAAGCTGAAGAATGGCTAAAAAATGCCCCGTCATCTCAAATCAATCCTTGCTAATCCATGAAAATACGCCTCACTCAAGTAAAACCAGGTGACATATTGGGAATATACATAGGGAATGATTGCTATGCATTCATGCGCTTGCTTTATCTAATCCCTGGACACACCTACTTATGCGAGATATTTTCGCAAAATAACAACAGTTTGGAGTTTAGCAACGAGATAGTTAAATCACCAAGATTGATGCCGCTCGTTAGTGCAAACTGGCGTTCATACTTGAACTCCAAGCTTTGGCGTGCAGAAGTAGTCCAAAGGGACGAATCTTTTGTAATACCTTCTGAGGAAATTAGAAGCACCAGATTAATGAACGCCTCTCAAGCCATAAGATTTAATCTTGATTGGACTCCAGAAAGCGATGAGATGCTGATACAAACAGAGGATGTTTGGGATGAGAAAAAGCATCAAGAATTAAGTAAAATTCATGCAAGCCTGGATCTTTTGGCGAATCCAGAAAATTTGATCGTAGAAATAAGAAACAGAATGGGATTTAAGCCAAAATTCGACTATAACAACAGTGCTAACAGAGTTGAGATGTGGAAGTGGCTTGAGGACAACAGGGTATATATAAAAAAACAGGATTAAATCATATGGGAACCTGGAGCACTGAGATATTTGGAAATGATGAATCATTTAATTGGCTAAGCCAGCTAGAGAAAACTGATAATTACTCTCTAGCCCGAGAGTCTCTTGAGGAACTTATAGCAGCCCAAGACAACTACGTTGAGATTGACCTAGCCTCTGGGGCGTTAGCCGCAGCGGAGGTTATTGCCCAATCTTATGGGTACCCTGGACCATCAAAAGCTATAGCGGAGCGAATTGCGGAATGGCTGGAATTCGATTGCAGCGAGCCAACGCCACCTGATCTACTGCTTAAGGCGCGCCTTGCTGTAGAGCGCGTATTGCGACCACCATGCGAAGCCTTGGAGGGATGGCAGTCAGTGGAAGATTTGGAAGAGTGGTGTCTGCATGTGAGACAGCTACAAGCTCGATTGCATCTGGTTAACTGATCAAAGGCACCACCACATTCATCTAGAGCACGTGCTACCGCTACGACACCCTGGGCCGCCTGACCCAGGCCAGCAACGCCGCCTCCCACCTGGCCTTTGCCTATGACCCCGTGGGCCAGCTGCTCAGCGAGACCCAGACCCTGCAGGCTCTCGGCAATGCCACAGGCCAGGCCCACCAGAAACTGCAGCGCAGCCTCTCGCACGGCTATGACGAACTGGGCAACCGCACCCACACCCGCATGCCGGATGGCCGCACCCTGCACTGGCTGTTCTATGGCTCGGGCCATCTGCACCAGATCAACATCGAGTCCCTCCAGGTGCCAGGCCAGCCCCCGGCCGCACACCAGGTCATTGCCGACATCGACCGCGACGCCCTGCACCGCGAAGTGCGCCGCAGCCAGGGCGCCCTGTCCAGCCGCTACGACTGGGACCCTGCCGGGCGCCTGCTGCGCCACCGCG
>JAYRZH010000150.1:0-5406 GCA_041916555.1 Chitinophagaceae bacterium
GCTCCTTTTAGTAACTCTTCAAAATGCTTGTAACCAATAGTCAGGGCAATGGATAAACCAATCGCGCTCCAAAGTGAATAACGACCACCTACCCAATCCCAGAATGGAAACATGTTTTCAGCGGCGATCCCGAATTTCACCACTTCCTTTTCGTTGGTTGACAAGGCCACAAAATGACGGGCAATATGCTTTTCCTTTTTTGCTTTGGATAAAAACCATTCCCTTGCGGTATGTGCGTTGGTCATGGTTTCCTGGGTGGTAAAGGTCTTGGAGGCGATCAGAAATAAGGTACGCTCGGGGTCAACTTTTTTCAAGGTTTCCGCGATATGGGTTCCATCCACATTGCTGACAAAGAAAACCTCCATCCCCTGCACGGTATAAGGCTTCAAGGCTTCCGTAACCATCAGCGGGCCAAGATCGCTTCCCCCAATCCCGATATTGACGATATACTTTAATTTCTTATTGGTGTATCCCTTTCTTTTTCCGGTGTGAACCTCCTGGCAGAAATTCTTCATTTGCTTCAACACCTTCTTTATCCCGGGCATTACGTCTTGTCCATCGGCAAAAACCGGTTGGCCGGAGAAATTGCGCAGGGCGGTATGAAGCACGGAACGGTTCTCTGTTTCATTGATCCTTTCCCCGGCAAACATGGCTTCAATAGCCTCCTTTAAACTACAGGAAGAAGCTAATTCTCCCAACAGGGCAAGCGTGGTATCATTGATCCGGTTCTTTGAATAATCAAACAGGATATCCTTGCTTTCCAGGGAATACTGTTCAAAACGCTTCGGGTTGCTGGCAAAAAGTTCACGCAGGTGTACGGATTTGGTTTCTTCGTAATGGGCCTGTAATTTTTTCCAGGCTTCTGTACTCATCGGGTTGATCTTGGGTAACATGATTGCAGATTTATGATTGATGTTCTTGTATGATCTCGATTGTTCGCTCTACCATGGGGGCTGTAATATCCAGGTGTACTACCAGCCGCACCCTGTTAGGCGCAATGGCATAGGCGAGTAACCCCTTTTCTTTCCAATTGGCTACCATAGCCGGTGCCGTGTCACTATCCAGTTCAAAAATGATTATGTTAGTTTCAACCGGCAATACCATCTTTACAAAAGAACTTTTGTTCAAAGCCTCCCCAATCCTTTGGGCATGCTCATGATCAATGGCCAGACGGGATATATGGTGATCCAATGCATACACACCAGCGGCGGCCAGAAAACCAGCCTGGCGCATGCCTCCACCAAAAACCTTTCTGATCCTCCTGGCCTGTTTTATAAAAGCATGCTTACCTAAAAGCAAACTCCCCACCGGGCATCCCAGGCTCTTACTCAGGCATATTGAAATACTGTCAAATAATTCTCCATACTGGATGGGTTCCTCGCCCTTTGCCACCAGGGCGTTAAACAACCTGGCCCCGTCAAGGTGAAGGCCTAATCCGTGTTCCTGACAAACCTTTCGGATCTGTTTGATCTCCGACAGGTCATAACAACTCCCACCACCCCTGTTCGAAGTATTTTCCAGGCAAACCAAACTGGTCCGGGCCTTATGAACATCATCGGGATTGATCGCCTGCCGCACCGCAGCCGCGGTTATACGACCCCGGTCACCGGCCAATAACTTGACAGAAGCGCCGGCATTAAAGGCTATGCCACCCCCTTCATACTGGTACACATGGGCATTCTCATCCACAATCACCTCATCCCCCGGCCGTGTATGGCATTTAATGGCAATCTGGTTAGTCATGGTACCGGATGGACAAAACAACCCAGCCTCCATGTCAAAGAGCCTGGCCGCTTTTTGTTCCAATTCATTAATAGAGGGGTCCTCCCCAAAAACATCATCCCCTACGCCGGCATGCATCATGGCATCCAGCATGCCAGGGGTGGGTTTGGTAACGGTGTCTGAGCGGTAATCAATGATCATGAAGTGAGGGTATTGAAAATCAGGTGCGAATTTACAGAATGCCATCCATCTTCTCAATCAGCCTTTTATCCCAAAGCCCGGGAAAAAAGTAACCGGTGTTTACGATATGCGTCCTAATGGGGTCAGTTAGCCTAACAAGCCAGTAATCCTGCCCATCCGCATGTCCTGAAATTCGACCGTTTAATATAAAACAATATACTTGGTAATGCATAGTACCTAATTTTGGACTGTAATTATCAAAAACAAGTACTGAAAAATTATAAACCAATTGAAATGAGAAAGATTTTCACGCTTCTGCTCACAATTATGGCACTGAGTATCAGTGTTGTGGCTCAGAAAGCCGGAACCGCAAAGATTTCTGGCCAGATCAAAGACGGTGGTCAAAAGACCCTGATGTCCGCTACAATTATGCTGATTAAGGCCTCCGATAGCTCGGTTGTGAAGCTGACTGTAGCCGATAAGGAAGGTAATTACCTGTTTGAAGGGATAGGGGAAGGGAATTACCGGGTGGCCGTTACGGTAGTGGGTCACCAAAAAGCGTTTTCCGAACCATTCGCCATTCAGCAGGGGCAGGAATCAAATGCTGTACCTCTGATCGAGTTGCAGCCTGATGTAAAATCGCTTGAGGGGGTAACGGTTACTTCGCGTAAGCCTTTTATTGAACAGAAGATTGACCGTATGGTGGTGAATGTGGAGGCTTCGGTTACGAATGTGGGTACATCGGCCCTGGAAGTGTTGGAAAAATCACCCGGTATCACGGTTGATCGCGATGGGAATATAAGCCTGAAAGGAAAGCAGGGCGTGATGGTTTACATTGATGGCCGTCCCACCTACCTGTCTGGTGCTGACCTGGCCAATATGCTCCGCAACATGAGCAGCAACCAATTGGAGCAGATCGAGATCATGACCAATCCGCCCGCCAAGTATGATGCCGCCGGTAATTCGGGGATCATCAATATCAAGACCAAAAAGACCAAGCAGGTAGGGTACAGTGGCAGTATTTCAGCCAGTTGGATGCAACAGCGATATGGCAACCCATCAACTTCCTTAAACTTTAATTACCGCAAGAACAAAGTGAATGTATTTACAAATCTTGGGTTTAATACCTGGAGGAATTTTAACCGGTTGAGCATTCAGCGGAAATTTCTTGATGATGTTACAAAGGATATCTCTTCGCATTACGACCAGGTATCCCGGATGCATGATGATTTCAGAACCTTTAGTGGCAAGCTTGGTCTGGATTACTCTGTTTCCAAGAAAACAACGATTGGCTTTGTGGTAAACGGATACAACAACCCGGGTGATTTCACGAATAAGAGCTTTGTGTTGATCTCCGATCCGGATCGTAACCTGATGAGTAAGACTGATGCCATTACTACTAATAGGCGTATCTGGAAGAATTTTGGGACCAACCTCAATTTCCGTCATGTATTGGATTCTACGGGAACAGAGTGGACCATGGATGCCGATTACATCAGCTATGATGGGTCTAATGACCAGCGTCTGATTAACCGCTACCTGGATCCTCAGGATAATCCGACCATCAAGCCAGATACCCTTCTGGGCAACCTTCCCCAGGACATCCAGATCTATTCCTTCCGTTCTGATTTTTCAAAACCGTTGAAGAAAGGGGCGAAACTGGAAGCCGGTATCAAGACCAGTTTTGTTAAAACCGATAACAACGCCCGGTACGATAATATTTACTACCAGCAGGCTATCCTGGATAGTGGCCGGAGCAACCATTTCATCTACAATGAGAATGTAAATGCCGCCTATGTGAATTACAGCCGCCCGCTGAGCAAAAAACTGACCGGCCAATTTGGTCTTCGCCTGGAAAATACCCAAGCCAAAGGACATTCTACGGGTTTTGTATTCGATGGAACACAAAACAAATTCGTACCCTTTGATTCTACCTTTACCCGTAACTATACCCAGTTGTTCCCAACCGTGTACCTTCAGTACACGGCCAATGAAAAAAACAGCTTTGTATTGAATTACGGACGCCGCATCAACCGGCCTGACTACAGTGACCTGAACCCGTTCTACCTTTTCCTTGACCGATATACATTTGAGCAGGGCAACCCGAACCTCAAACCACAGTTTGCGCATAATATCGAGTTGAGCCATACTTTCAAAGGTTCATTTACCACCACCCTGAATTTCAGCAATACTACCGATATCATCACCGATGTATTGGAGCAAAATACCGCCTTGAACGAAACCGTTGTCAAGAAATCAAATATTGCCAGCCTGAATCAGTTTGGGATATCCTTCGCGGGTAATGTGCCCGTGAAAAAGTGGTGGTCGATGAACATCTGGTTCAATGTATTCAACAATCATTACAAGGGTGAAGCCAATGGTGACCCGATATCCATTGCTTATACAACTGGTCGCATGAACCTGTCAAACCAGTTCAAGTTTGAGAAAGGATGGTCGGCCGAGATCAGTGGGTTCTATACCACCCCCTTTGTAGAAGGCGTGTTCCGGATCGAGAATTTTGGCCAGATGAATATGGGGGTTTCCAAGCAGGTGCTGAAAAACAAGGGAACCGTGAGGATATCGGCCCGGGATGTGCTTTATACAAACAAGATCAACGGACATATCAAGTACAGTGATATCGACGCGGCATTCCAGCAGATCAGGGGCAGCCGCCAGATCACAGTAGGATTTACCTACCGCTTTAGCAAGGGTAAAGCCTCCAGTGCCCCACGCAACAAGATAGGTGGTGCAGATGATGAACAAAGTCGTGTGAAGGCCGGACAATAATCACTGCCGGATCAGTGGATGAACCGGAAAGGTGATGATTTGAAAATGTGATGATGAAACCCTAATTTCATCATTGCATTTTCAAATCATCACCTTTAATTTTTGCTATGCCTTCCTTTGACATTGTTTCCAAAGTGGATCCCCAGGCGCTTGACAACGCGGTAAATGTTACCACCAAAGAGATCGGAAACCGGTTTGATTTTAAAGGGTCTCATCTGGTTATCGATTTGAATAAAAAGGAATTCAAGATCAACCTGGAAACGGATGACGACATGAAAATGCGCCAGCTAATGGATGTACTGGTAAGCAGGGCCCACAAACAGGGAATAGCCCCGGAGGCATTTGATTTCTCAAAGGAAGGGTTTCCCAGCGGAAAGGTTTGGAAAAAAGAAGTGACCGTACGCAATGGCCTCAAACAGGAAGATGCCAAAAAAATAGTCAAGCTGATCAAAGACTCAGGGCTCAAAGTGCAGGCCTCCATCAATGATGACCTGGTAAGGGTAACCGGAAAAAAAATTGATGACCTTCAGGCCGTTATCCAGGCTTCTAAAACCTGGGGACTGGGACTGGCCTTGCAGTATGAAAATATGAGGTCGTGATGGGGGGGAATGGTGAATAGGTGAATGGGGGGATGGTGAATGGGTGAATGGTGAATGGGTGAATGGTGAAATAAGCCTGCAGGGAACCACCCTATTTGCCCATTCTATGTTTCGTGAA
>JAYRZH010000151.1:0-5358 GCA_041916555.1 Chitinophagaceae bacterium
ACAGCCTTATTGAGATTTCCATTTGTTTCTGCACTCTTATCCGGAGTAATCACATCTATGCTTGAAGGTGTGCGATTGAAGAGTGTTACCCGCCTTGTGAGGATATTATAGAACTGGCTCTCCTCCTTAGTGGCCATCGGGGTCTCCATCGTTGCTTTAAAAACGTCTACCTGTTTCTGGTAGCCATACACTACGCGGGTGTTGCCCAGGTGGTCTTTATGAAAGTACTCATAGTTCCAACTTGTACCGTCTTTAATCACGCGGCCTTCGCCTGTAGACATAAACTTCAGGGTGGAGTTTTCATACTGGATGCCGCCCACATAATCGGTACGGGAGATTTCCGTGCCGGCACTGTTGTAGGCGATCTTCCTGAGCTTAGTGCCAGCCGCATCGTAGGTATACACAATCTTCTGCTGGCCATACGTAGGCTGGTACCACTTCACTTCTACCGGCAGGTTGAGGTGGTTATAAACAACACCGCCACCAGTGGCTACGAGCCCCTTGTTCTGGTCGTCTTTCATGTTGCCATTTGCATCGTAAGCATATTCTCCTGTTGTGAGGGTTGTTGTCTCGGCAAAGCCATACGGTTTGTTGGTAGCCGTGGCATTGTCCAGTACGGCATCGAGTTGATTTCCCTTGTATTTATACACAAGATCATCAATCAATACATTATTCGTGCTGTTGACCAGCGACTTGCGTTTCAATGTTTTGATATTCCCATTCTTGTCATAGGCCATGTTCTCATCAAAGAGGTTTACGTTGGCATTCCAACTGCTGCCGTTTTTGGTGGCATACGTGGCATCGGTAAGCCTATTGAGTGGATCATATTTAAACCCGTAAATCTTTTCGGTGGCGGCATCTACCAGGTTAGACGTCTTCCACTGGATAGCCGAGATGTTTCCATTGAACTGGGCCGTGGTATTGGTGCCATTGATATTCACCACATCGTTGTACTTCAATTCCATCCCGAACAAATCATTGGCGGGATCATTATCATTTATAAGCGCATCGGCAGTAAGGGTGCTGTTGTTTATATGGGTGAGCCACCCCCGGATGTTATAGCGGTAGTCGTTGTATTGTAAAAACGTACTGCCGCTATTCGTAGAGTGGATATTCTTCACTACCAGTTGCCCCAACTCGTTATACTGATGTGAAGCCACCAGCGTGCGGTTGGCCGTCTGGCCGTCCATCGTCTGCCACATTTCCTTTACCCTGCCCATGTGGTCATATGTGGTTTCAGAAAGCACTGTCATCGCACTGCCATGGGCGAGTAGTGATTTGGTTATCCATGGAGTTATCCCATAGTATTCATTCGTTGTCCGGTTCTTGTTGTTCAGATGATCATCAGCCACGGCTTGCAGCAAGCGGTAACGGTCGTCATAGTAACTGGCGCTCACCAGCCATTGCACCGGGGAACTGTTTAACACACGGACCTTGCTGCCCGTCATCAGGTTCTTTAATCTGTTATGGACTACTCCGGTGAACCCTGATGGGATAACGGCATCATACGCTGTGCCTAAGGAAAGATTTGTCTTGAAGGTGTAGTCATCATAGTAGGTGATCGTGTAGATATCATTGATGGTAGCTGCTGTCGGGTAGGTTTGATTTAAACTATACCCAACGCCATTGCCGCTGGCTGTTGTCTCAAAGCGGTTAGTGACGGCATTCACTGCGGTCACCATCTGGTCTCGTGTATTAGCATGGGTATACTCCCCGGTGATGATAGGCCGGTTTAATACATCATACTTGGTAAAACTCCATTTGCCGGCTTCGCGCTGTTTACCATCCTGACTCAGCACAAGCCTGTCCCACTGGTCGTAGACCATCTCTGCCTGCTTGGCACCCGGCACCCGTTTATAAATCATTCTTCCTCTTTCATCATAGCGGTATTCAAACGTGAGAGAGTCCAGCATGTCTTTCTTCAATTGATTGGTGCCCAGTCCATCGTATATGGTGTTACGTTCTATGAACCGCGGCTGCAGCACAAAGCGAAGCCTGTCAAACTCATCATAGATATAATAGGTCAGTACCCAGTCTGTGTCAGTTTGTATGGCCGGGGTAACGGCCTGCTGAACTTTCTTGAGGACTACTTTCCCGGTCTTGTCTTTATACTCCCGCACCTGCCGGTTTTCTTCATCTTTTGTCACATTTACATAAAGCATATTGGAAGCGTAACTCGTAGTGCTGCTAATGAGATATTCAGTCTTACTATTAAGGGTTACGGCAGTCATCGTAAAGATTTTTACCTTCTCCTGGTTAGCGCCTGTGCCATCGGTATTGGTAAAATATTCAAGCTTCACGGACTTTGCTGTAGTGGGGCTGCCTGCATTGGGTTGGTATACTGATCCTGCTGCCCCCTGTTGCAAAACGCGATTCAAGGGCGAGGCTTCAAACACTTTCTCAGCCCACGGATTTGCGTCAGTCTTGATCTTATTTAAATATTCTGTCGCAGGATTGTAATACGAAGTTTGATTCGTAAGGTCACCGCTCTTAAAGCGGCCATTGTTCTCAGATACGTAAGGAAGGTAATCCCTGAGTTGCCGGCCATAGGAATCATACTTAACCGGTGTGACAAGGTCTCCTTTCAAAGGTGAAGCTTGCGCAGCCACACTCTGCATCGGGCGGCCCAGTCCGTCAAAATAAGTTACTGACTGCGTTACCTTCTCGGCAGCGAGGTAGGGTACATCGGCAGTGTTTGTGATATTAGGCAGCAACACCTGGTTGGTTACTATATAGTTTAAGTTCTGGCCGGCAAGTGGTGCCACGAGTGTGAATGGAACTGCGCTGCTGGTAGCGCCACTCTTGGTAACGGTTACTGTATATGTACCTGGCATAGTAGCGTTGTAGGTCTGACCACTTCCTACTACGGCATTGGATGGATTACGCCACGTATAGGTATCAAAGCCGGCTGTTGCCGTTAGTGTTACCGGTGCTTCACGAACAACGGTTGTCTGCGGAGCAGTGATTGTCGGGTTTGCATAAATATTTACCGTTATTCCATAAGGGGGACTCAGGCAGCCCATGGAGTTAACTGCGCGCACATACATGTAGTTGGTAGTGGTAGCACTTACCGTACCTGTTGTAAAGGTAGGCCCCTGACTTTGGTACACATCGGAAGAATTGTACCAGTTATAATTTCCACCACCTGGTGCGCCACTACCGGTAAGTACTACAGGCCCGGGTGCAAAGCGTGAGTTACCACTCACTGTTGGTGATGCTACAGTCACTACCGTTGCCACTACATTTATCGGAGTACCTGCACATCCATTCGCTGATGGAGTGACTGTGTAGGTAACTGTACCGCCTGAAGCACTGCTCAGTGTTTGAACAATAGTACTGCCGCTGCCACTGGAAGCACCCGTTACCCCGGAGGCACTTGCAGTCCAACTGTATGTAGTGCCGCTGACTCCGTTAGGATTTGTAAGTGCGATTGAAGTAGCCTGCCCCGTACAAACAGATTGATTGGAGGCAGCCGCTGTAGGAATCGGTTTAACGGTAACGGTGACGTTGATGGCTGAACCATTGCAGCCATTAGCTGAAGGGGTAATCGTATAAGTAACCGTACCATTCGATGAGGTAGTATTGGTGAGCACCTGGCTTATCGTACTCCCACTGCCCGAAGAGGCCCCTGTGACATTAGTAGCAGATGCCGTCCAACTAAAGGTGGTCCCTGATACGCCATTGGGATTGGTTATGGAGACCGATGTTGTCTGGCCCGAACAAATATCCTGATTGGAGGCGCTGGCATTTGGAATGGGACGTACTTCAACATCAACATAAGGATAAGTCGGGCAGTTGTTGATATGGGCTTCCCAGCAGAACCCGCAAGAAGTCTGATTTCTTAAATGAAAGCGATAGGTACCGGCTGTAGTCGGTGTAAACGAAAAACTGCTTTGTCCTGCATACGAGGCGGAGAAAACATCCCATGAACTTCCGCCATTCGTGCTGGCCCAGTAATATGGAGTACCTACACCACCACTACTCGATATCGTTACACTCTGCCCGAGGCAAATTGCAGTTGTGTTGGAACTGATTGTGCCATCGACCGGTAAGGGGTTTACTGTAACCGTAACTCCTGTCCTGCTACCTTCGCAATAGGTAGACGGATTATAGCGGGAGACATAAAATGTTCTTGTATAATCCACATAGGGTGTTGTCGATACTATGTTGCCACCTGCTGGCGCATCATACCAACGGTATTCTTCACCTCCGGCAGCACCGGTGGCCGATAAGGTTACATTTCCGGAGCCGCATACCGAAGCCGGTGATGCCTGCGGTGAGGCGGTTCCTGGAGGTGTATTTATATACACTGTTATCTGCCTGCGCGTACTTTCGCACGTGGTAACTGTATTATACGTTGTCGCATAAAAACTCTTGGTCGTATTCACCGTCTGCCAGGTGGATATCGGTGAGCCGCCCGAAGGCACATCATACCAGCGGATAGTCTCATTGGTCCCTGCGCAACAGGCATAAAGATTGAGCGAGGTTGGCGCACAGTAATAGCTGTCGTTGGCCGAAGTAGGCTGATTAGGAATTGAATTTATTGTACGGTAATTGGTTGACACCGCGCTGCTCCACGTTGAACTGCAATTAGGCTTTGCCCGCACGTAATAATATCCCGAAGAACTAATGGTAATCGAATTGGTGGAATTCGACTGATCGACTCCTGATGAACTCGTCTGCCAGTACCAGGTAATCCCCGCAGGCGGTGTACCGGAATAGGTGATCGTCTGGTTGCCACACAAATTACCTGGGTAGTTGAATGTCAATGAGGGCGTTGAAGCTGTCGGGCAGCTAACGGTTATCGTACGGGTAGCCATCGGGGCCTGTCCATAGGCGCTGAAGCCAAGCGTGGTTGTACCTGCAGTATGCCAGGTGATAGAAGCATAATAAAGTGTCCCATTTCTGCTCGTTGAGTTTAGCGTACCTAATAAAGGACTGATGCTCCAGGTATAGTACTGATATACGGCACTCCCGGTATACGTGTACGTATGTGTCGTACCCAACGTGGGATTGGTAGTACCACTGATCTGGCCAAGGCAAATTCCTGATACAACACTCAGCACCAGGGCAAGTAAGATTCTCTTCATGCGCTATACTTTTTTTACCCCTGTTACTGAATACGTCAATTTTATCTCATCTGTCCCACCTGTTATGTTGACATCAATTTTATAAACCCCACCTGTTCGTTGCATAGTAATTTCTCCAGAAAGCTGACCGTCCCGGAACCGGTGTGTTACCTTACCATCCTTGTTTACATCAGCCCACACACCCGTAGTAGAATAAACATTCCAATCCACCCTCGACTTCCCGGAATCCTGCACCCAGGTAATCTTCTTATTCCCTTCCGTGATAAAC
>JAYRZH010000152.1:0-5320 GCA_041916555.1 Chitinophagaceae bacterium
AGGGTCTTTACCTCTTTGATGTTATTGTACCAGATAATGGATCCTCCATCGGGAATTTCATCCCGGTCAACGGAGGTGATCACGGCGTGTTTAACCTTCATCAGGTGGATGGCCTCGGCCACCCGTTGGGGTTCATCCCAATCAACCGGATCGGGTCTTCCGGTGGCAACGGCGCAGAACCCACAGCTACGTGTGCAAATATTTCCCAGGATCATGAAAGTGGCCGTACCGGCTCCCCAGCACTCGCCCATGTTTGGGCAATTGCCGCTTTCACAAATGGTATGAAGTTTATGATGATCCACCAACCCCCTCACATGCTTATAATTCTCTCCAAGGGGCAATTTTACACGGAGCCAGTCCGGTTTTTTTACCCTGGTGGTAGCCGGGGTGACGGATGCGACGGGTAGTTCAGTCATGAAGGCAAAAATACTATGATTACTTGCGACGGCCAAACAGGATGGCCAGGTGACCCTGGAAGAAGAAACGGCTTTCTTTCTGAAAGAGCATCAGGGGCACTTTACCGGCATAGAACTCAGCGCTTATGCCAGCTTCCAGCCCGGATACTGTCTCATTAAAGCGGCCCCAGTCAAAGCGTATCGCGGCTTTGGCATAGGCTCCGGGTTTGAATTTGATCTCTCCCCAACCCTTTCCAATACCGGCGGCTCCATCAATTGGGCCATCCACAAATTTGGCGCTGTCGGCCGGCGTGTATTTGATGGTTTCAACCGCACCACCATTGTTATAGCGGATATAGTATGGACGAAGCAGACCGGCGGATATACCTCCTGAATATACACCCAGAACGGCCACGCCATTTTTATTGCCCTTCTGTCCCAGAACCCGCTGCTGGCCGACCCCCAATTTTATATTGTAAAAATTATTGATTTTGCCATATATATAGGGGTTTCCAAAAAAGACAAATTTCTTGTCTTCTTTCTGGTGTTTGATCTCATCAAATTCAATGCTGTACAGCATTGAAACGTTAGGTGTTTTGCTCCGTCCCAGTTCATAAAACGCGCCATAACCGTTGGTGCGAAGCTGTATCCCAAAGATGTTCTGTTTATGGTAAACGAGTACCCCCTCTTCTTCCTGCTTCACCATTTCATTGATCTTATTGCGACGGGATTCACGTTTGTTTTCACGGTCAGATTTTTCCTGGGCTGTAACAGGAACCCAGGCCAGGAGAATAAGTAGCGGTAAAAGGAGTTTCTTCACGGGGATTCGTTTTATATCTTAGTAACGTAAATTTAGGGCAAAATCACCTAATGACAGCTACGGTCCTTTATCAAGGCGAATTACGCACGGTTTGCACCCACCTTAAGAGTGGTAGTCAGTTTGAAACAGATGCCCCAACCGATAATCATGGAAAAGGGGAACGGTTTTCACCCACCGACCTGCTGGCCACCAGTTTGGGCGCCTGTATGGTCTCCATTATGGGTATTAAATCCAGGGCCATGGGCTTTGACCTCGAGGGTATAAAAATTGAGGTGGAGAAGATCATGTACTCAGATCCCCGCCGGGTTGGAGAGATAAATTTAACATTTCATATCCCTGAAAACCTGGCTTCCCTCGATACCAAATCCAAAACTATTTTCCGCAATGCGGCGGAAACCTGTCCTGTATTAAAGAGTATTCACCCCGATATCAAAATACGGGTAGATTGGGGTGCCTGGTCCTGAGGTTCTTTAAGCAATGCGTGACCTGCCATACATTCGAGGCATTGAAGCCTTGAGCAATAGGCGTTGTGCAATTCGGTAAGTGCCTGGGCATCGTAAGCATGACGGGAATGAATCCCCAACAGATCAAACCCTCTGCATATCCGGTGTTGTTCGGCGGGAAGGGATTCCAGCCATTGGAGCGCTTTTTCCTGATACCTGGAATCACTTTTACAAAAACCATAGGTATAGAGTAATGGGCAAATCGTATTAATGAGGATATTCCCGATCATGGAACGTCCGAGGTTTTTCTGACAAGGCACTGTTTTATCTTCAAACCGGTAGTGGTCGTACCAATAGGCGTTGGCTGAAACCGTAAACCGGTCCATCACTATCATTGGGTCGGAACATTCCAAGAAAAAGGCAAAGAAATGTTCGTTCCTGCAAAGCCAAACTGACAATTGAGCCAGTCTGATGGTGGGAAAGTTTCCCGGTCTCATTCTGGAGAAACGGGGCGGTTCATGGAGTGACTTCAATCCATATTTGTTTCTGAGGAATCGATATTCTTTTTGCAGCATGCGGGGGTAGGCCTCGGTAAAATGCCTGTCAAGCAAACCGGCCTGGCCCATGAGTAGTGCCTCTACCTGGTGTGGCAGGTGGAGGTGCCTGGCCAACATGGTTAGAGGCAAGGTTTCGGCAATGGCCTGAAAGGAATCTCCGTTAACTTTTCCGCCAAAATTATGCGCCAATAACCACCAGCAGGTTTCCTCCCAGTGAAACTTGTTTCTGCTGAGGTGGTCTTTGATGGGGATTGACTTGTGCTCCAGTCTTTCGATCAACAATCTTTCTTTCCATTTTTCCCATACCCTGGCAGGCACCCGTTGAATGGAATTTTCACAGGGGATAAATCGACCCACCTGCATCAGTTCACGATATTTCTCCAGGAAACGGAGTGGCACCCGGCCATTAAGTTCCAGCACAGGGATATCGTTGGTATCCAGGTCATGTTCCCAAACCACATGGAGAATAACATTGCGGTAATGAGGGTCTCCGGTATGCTGGTGTTTTTTCCAGTCACTTGTGCGGATATGGATCTCGATATGCCCAGCCCAGGTTGTATCGCCAATTTGTACCCTTGCATTTGAAAAATCCGGGCCTTGGTCGGAATTTAGGATACCGGGTTGTAATATAGAAACAGAAAGTCCTTGGGTGGTTTGTAATTGAGAGAGGTCAAAAAACTGAAAGCGCCAGATATACTGGATAAGTTTTTCATTCATAAGGTAAGGTTGTCGGTAAAGATAGGAAGCCTGTATCAGTGTACCGACCCGTGTTTATGCGAGAATAAAAGGGTGTTTACCCCTTTTAACATGAAGGTGAGTTTATTTGAATTCTCCCAGGGCCCTGATGACCCGGCTGACTGGAAGCCCCATTACATTGTAGAAATCACCATTCACCTGTTTTATCCCGACTACTCCTATCCATTCCTGGATGGCATAGGACCCGGCTTTATCATAGGGCTTGTATTTATCTACGTAAAATTCAATTTGTGAAAGGCTGAGTGGATGAAACTCTACTTCGGTGGTGTCGGCAAATGCGATCTCTTTGTCACCCTGTCGGATGATGACCCCGGTGATGACCTGGTGACGTGAACCTGATAAGGCAAGCAGCATGCTTACCGCATCTTCCCGGTGAACGGGTTTACCCAGAATGGATTCTCCCAGAAACACCATTGTATCCGCCGCAAGAATGATCTTTTCCGGATTTTGTTTTGCCTGTACGGCCAGGGCTTTGTTTCTCGCAATATGGATAGCGATGGACTCGGGTTCTAGTCCTGGTGGATAGGTTTCATCGGTTTCAGATACAACTACCTCAAATGGGATTTCGGCCCATTCCAATAGTTGCCGGCGACGAGGAGATTGGGAAGCGAGGATGATCGGGTTCATAGGTAAAAATAAAAGAAGATCATGGAGAGTGTGCCCGTAAGCATGACCCCTTTGGTTAAGGCGCTGATTTTGCCATAATGCCTGGGTTCACGGGCGTTGAACAGCAGGTAGAGGAAATAACCCAAGGGTACCATCACCAATACCAGGTTATAAAGCACCGGCCACCACCAACGGAAAGTGATTACATAGATCTCCAGGATGGAGAGCCCGGCCAGCAGTACAATCACCCAAACGCTTACATAAACCCGGGTAGAATTCATGCCCCATACAACGGGCATGGTCTTGCAACCATAGCGGCTATCACCTGGCAGGTCTTCCATATCTTTCACCGCCTCTCTGACCAGGGAAATGATAAAGGCAAAAGAAGCATAAAGAAAGGTCAGGCGGAAAAACTTAGGATCGATCATCAATACACCTTTATCATATACATACCCCAGCGGGAATTTGGAGAAGAAGATGATGAGAATGGTCCAGGCCGTGAGCAAGGAGATAACGATATTGCCAATGGCCAGTGTTTTTTTATAGTTGGTGGAATAAAACCATAGCAGGATGACACAAAAAATATTGGCCATGACCAGATGAGGGAACTTGAAGAAAGGCAGGGCTATAATGGTGAGTAAAATACCCGATATACTCAGCATGAAATGCCAGGCAATGGCCCATCGACGACTGATGATCTTGTCCACCACCACCTTTTCAGGTTTATTGACCTCATCGATGTTGATGTCAAAATAATCGTTGATGATATATCCGGCGGCGGCGATCAGGAGTGAGGCTAATACGATCAGGATGAAGCGGGTAAGGTCATTTCCGGGAACGGCTTCTCCATAAATTGGCCGGTAAATGCAAAACTGAAATAGGATCTGTGTCAGCGCAATAAAAAGGAGGTTTGGCAGGCGGATCAGTTTCAGAAAGGCTGCTATTAACCTCATAAGGTGATTTTTGGAGAGACCCTAAATTAGTTATTTCTGGTTATCTCTCCATTCATATACCCAGGAGCTTTGGATCATTTCCAGGTGCCCTTCATTACATTCTTCCCTTTTTCCTTCAAAATTGGGAAGCGTTAATACCCACTCCATCAGGTCTGTAAACCTGATTCGATAGATTTTGGATTCTGAAAAATCATCCCCAAACTTTTCATATAGTTTCAGGGCGATGTCTTCATAGTCGTTCCAGTGGATGGGGGGTTCGTAAGCCTGCGACATGTAATCGGTTTTAATTTTCAGGGAATGGGTTATTCGCCCAGGAACTGGGTTTGGTCGGGCAGGGTCACTTCAATCTCCCCTTCCCCATCTTGCAAGACACATTGGCAACCAAGTCTTGAATTTAACCGGGGATTAACGGCCCGGTCAATAAAATCTTCTTCCCGGTCACTAATCTCTTCCACATGTTCCATACCTTTTTCCAGGTAAAGGTGACAGGTGCTGCATGCGCAAACGCCGCCACAGTTATGATGGAGCTCGATATTATTGTCCAGGGCGATCTCAAGGATGCTTTGTCCGGGTTCCAACCCTGTAAGGGTCACCGGTTCCAATCCTTTTTCTTCAAATTTGATTTTCAGCGTGTACATCTCTTCTTATCCTTTTCGGGGGGCAAATTTACCGTAAAAACAAGGAATGCGTTTACTTGTTCGGGAAAAACTGGCCTGGTTTATTAATCAGCCATTTTTCCGGATATCCTCCGAAAGGAATTCATAGACCCTTTTTAACCGGGGATGGGACT
>JAYRZH010000153.1:0-5155 GCA_041916555.1 Chitinophagaceae bacterium
CCAGATCGCACATACCCAGCCCAGGAACCAGAGGGCGCCAAAGGTCCAGCCCATGTATCCACCACCGGAGCGGATCTTCATCAACCGGCGAACCATCCAGGTAATAAATCCTACAAGAGGAACCAGTAAAAAGAAGATCACGGTGCCCCAGGCCAGCATCATTTGCCAGTCGCTGGTCCAAAGGAAATTATTGAAAGGCCACCAGGCTACTCCGCTAAACAGCAGGGCCAGCAGGGCTACAAAAAGTCCAAAGGCGATAGAACCGGCGATAAAGAAGAAGAACACTTTAAAGATCACACCAATCGCATGTCCAATCCCACTGCCTGCCGTACCGGCTGCCTGAGTTATCTCCCGGGCAAATTGCTTGCCTTTGTCTTTGCTAAAATCACCCACCCGGCTGCTGAATTCAGAAGCGGCGGTCTTTACTTCCTCACTAAAATCACGCGCTTTATCCTGTACATTCTGTTTGATCCTGTTTACATCGATCTTTTCCCCACGCATTTCCATTTTTTCATATTCGGTATTTGCCTCAGGCAATACGATCCAGAGGATGATATAGGCCAGTACAAAGGTTCCGGTAAGTGAACCAAAAGCTATATCAGGGAAGAAAGAACCATGGTTCCAGAAAGGTATGCTCAGAACGGCGATCAGGATCTTAAGCAGGATGGGGGCGGCGAAAATCAACCGGATGATCTTAGCGTCCTTATTAAAATAGGCAGCCAATCCACCTGCTACACCACCCAGCACACGGTCATCGGGGTTGCGGTACAATCTCTTGCCACTGTATTGACCCAAACCCTGCTCAGGCAACACGATCCAGAGAATGATATAGGCGAGTACACCAAAACCAAACCCGCCAAAAGTGATGATGGCAAAAAGGAGACGCACGATCGAGGGGTCAACATCCAGGTAGTTTGCAATACCCGAACACACACCACCAACCAGGCGGTCATTGGTATTCCGGTAAAGACGACGCTTGGTGCGGCTGTTCATCCGGTCAAAGACAGAGCTGCCGGAAGCGGCTTGCTGCTCGCTTTTTTTATTATCATCATCATCCGCCATTTCAGCATCAAAATCCTCGGGGCGGCCCATCGAAGCGGCTATCTGATCGATATCCTCATCGGTAATGGCATTGGCACCCTTGCGGATCTTGTCGTTCATCAGCTCCGCAATGCGGCTTTCAATATCATTGATGATCTCATCCCGGCCTTCCTCCTTGGCAAAGTACCGGCGGAGGCTTTCAATATAAGCCTGTAACTTTTCGTAGGCAGAATCCTCAATAGGGATCACCCGACCGCTCAGGTTTATATTAATAATCTTTTTCATCGTTCTGCGTTTTTTGGTTGAAGTCTTGTTGTTGGTTGTTGGTACTGGTCAGGGCATTTACTCCGTTGGATAATTCCAGCCAGGTCTGTTCCAGTTCCTTGTAAAAAGTCTCACCCTTTTCCGTGAGCGAAAAATACTTGCGGGGAGGACCCGAATTACTTTCCACCCATCGATAGGTAAGCATGTCGGCATTCTTCAGGCGGGTAAGGAGCGGGTACAAGGTCCCTTCCAGGATACTCATATTAGCTGCCCTCATCTCTTCCACGATGTCGCTGGGGTAGGCCTCCCCCCGACGGATCACGGAGAGAATACAGAACTCCAATATTCCCTTCCGCATCTGGCTCTGTGTATTCTCAATATTCATGGCACTACATTTATCTTTTTTCGTCTATTATCACATTGACAGGTCAAAGATAGGGTGATATTTGGTACTATGCAAAACAAAGTACCAAGTTTTTTTTAGTATTGTAGAACAAAATGGAGCTTAGTTGTTGGTTATTAACTTATTATGAGTTATGGAAAATGATAAGTGGTGTGAATTAAGGATAAAATGCGAAAGGATTGTTTCTCGCAGCGCCCGCCAAGGGTATGCGGGCGCAGCGGCTCTCCTTACTTTGCGTACGCTGCGGGAAACCGAAATAAAATTACTTTTTCAACCCTATCTCCCTCAAACGCTCATCCAGGTATTCCCCTGCCGTAGCATCCGGATAGGCCTTGGGGTGAGTGGCGTCGATACAGCTTTCGAGACAGGCCAGGCTCATCTCGCTTTTAGGATGTAAAAAGAAAGGAATGGAATAGCGTGAAGTACCCCACAGTTCGCGGGGAGGGTTTACTACCCGGTGGGTAGTGGAGCGGAGTTTATTGTTAGTGAGACGTTGCAGCATGTCCCCCACATTTACCACGATTTGTTCGGGTAGTGAGGTTACACCCACCCATTCATTCTGTTTGGTGAGTATCTGTAATCCATCGGCAGAGGCGCCGATCAGGAGGGTGATGAGGTTAATGTCTTCGTGTTGCTCCGCGCGTATAGACGATTTTGGTTCGTTTAATATCGGTGGGTAGTGAATAGCGCGGAGAATGGAGTTTCCATTGTGAATGGGGGAATCAAAATAATATTCATCCAATCCCAGGTATAGCGCAATGGCTTGTAACAATGACCGGCCAGATTTTTCAAAGGCGCGATAGGCTTTATTGAAGGTGGGGGTAAACTCGGGCACTTCCTTGATCACTACATTATCCGGATACTCTGATTTCACCACATCCCCATCTTCCACCATTTGACCATGCTGGTAAAATTCTTTCAGATCGGGGGCGTCGCTACCCTTGGCATGTTCACGTCCAAAGGAGGTATATCCCCGTTGCCCGGCCAGCTCGGGTATCTCATATCTTTTCTTTACTTCCACCGGTTGGGCAAAAAAGGCCTGGACGTGTTTGTACATGTCCGCGATCAGGTCATCTGAAATGCCATGGTTTTTCACTGCTACAAAGCCTACTTCTTCATAGGCCTTTCCAAGAGCCTGTACAAATTGCTGCTTTTTGGCGGGGTCGCCACTCAGGAATTCGGCAAGGTCAACAACAGGGATGGTCATATGGCAGTTTTTGGTGAAAAGATTTATAAATGTAAGAAAGACCCGGAAAATATCAGACTTTTGGCTCGCCCTCTGTGCCTCTGTGGTTTTAAATTTTAACCACAGAGGCACAGAGGGACAGAGAAAATGAATGGGATTGAAAAAAGTAATTTCTATACTGGAAAACAAGTGGGTTAGTGCTTTTTGTCTGATTGTTGCAATCCTAAACCGGACGATCAATATCCTCTTTGTATCCTATGCCGGTCGTGATAAAATGATCGGGGTGATGCAAAGCAAGAGTTTCCTGGAAGGCAAGGGCTTTGTCATTCCCCAATATTTTTTCACCGCGCCAAATCAGGTGGTGTATGATGCCACGCCCTACTGGCCACCGGGTTATCCTCTGTTTCTATCGCCCTTTTTGAAAATATTTTCCTTTGATATTTACCAGGCCACTACGGCCTTTGACTGGGTCTTTGCCATTATCCTGATCTTTTTGATCCGGAAACTTTTGCGTGTACTTGATTTTAATTCAGCGGCCGTTAATATCGGTACCCTAATCGCAGGGTGTTTTGAATATACGTTTATCAGCGAGTCATTGCCCACCGATCTGCCTGCGCTGGTGTTCCTGTTAGCGGCCTTTATTTTAGTTATACAATCATTAAAGAATACCACGTCACGCCCTGGCTATTGGGTGCTGGCCGGATTGTTTCTTTTCCTGCCCAATCTCTTTCGATATGCCTATCCCGCTATCACCATCGGCGTACCTGCCGGTATCCTGTTATTGGGATTTATGAATAAGGATAAGGCCGTGCGTATCAGAGGCTGGGTGATGCTCTCCACGGCACTGGCCTGTATGGCCCTGTTCTTTTTGTACATGAAATCATCCACAGGCATGAGTAATTACGCCTTGCCGACAGAGCGTGGTCTTTTTCCTGCCAACCTATTAAACTGGCACCCATCGGCACCGGCGTCTTTTATCAATATTTCATTTCTCAGCAGCCAGGTGTTATTGCGACTGGGTCTTTCCCTTCCGGTATTGCTTACGCTATTGGAGTGGATCAATATCCTGGTTTGGGCAGGACTGGCCGTTTGGCTGGTCTGGTTGTTTTTTTTACAAAACTATTTTCGAGACATGGA
The DNA here is from genome assembly GCA_041916555.1 of Chitinophagaceae bacterium. Taxonomy (GTDB): domain Bacteria; phylum Bacteroidota; class Bacteroidia; order Chitinophagales; family Chitinophagaceae; genus SpSt-398. The sequence continues at coordinate 4,032 of JAYRZH010000153.1, forward strand.
TCCCTGGAAATGGTTTGTCTGGCTGGGCGCCATCACTGTGGGAGGGATCTTTCTTTCGCTTGGTTATCTTTCGCTCACATATAAAATGCAGCAGGGATTTGTAGGTGGCTGGAACTATATCTATGAATCGCGCTATTATGCCTTTGTCTTTCTTTTTCTCCAGTTTCTTTTTCTTAAAGGTCTTTTTCAAGCCAAAGGCTGGCAACGTTGGCCGGTTATTGCGGCCGGATTATTGCTCTTTTTCGAGATCGGGCATAATATCTATTTCCATACTAAGGTAGCCCTGCGTTTCAATGAGTATAAGCAAGCCGTTTACCGCGAACAGGATTATAATATGTTTGGACGATTGCTTGATGAATTAAAGCGGTCGGATACCGGTGCGGATACCTGGGTTTCTTCCTATAAGGACAATTATTATCCCTATACTGCCATCTACCACGGGCAAAAGGGCTTTATGGATGCCCGGTCCCTTCTTCAGGCTATGCCTGTTGTTACCAAAAAGACCTCCCTGGTATTAGTGCTTTATTCAGAAGATATCCCAGCCTTTCAGCCTGTTCTGAATGAGGGTAAGGCAAGAGAATGGGGGAGGTTTGAGTACACTCATTTTTATACTATTGAGTTAGAACCTTAGGGGTTTTTTCCAGGTTTTATATTCAATTTATACAAAACGATATCTATAAATTATTGATATTTAAGCAAATGTGGCTGTTTATAGCGATGTGGTTCAAATTTACCCATCTGGTGGGTAAAATTGTACCATTAACTTTTTTCAAGCTGTTAAGATTATTGACCACCAAAATCAATGAAGCCCTGAAGGATACGCCATATCCAACCTATGGAAATAAGTGATTTCAGGCCGACTCTAGTTTGACCGTAGCCTGTTGGACGATATGGTATTTTCTAAAGTCTAACTGTACTAGCTTACGGCCAGCAAAGAACATGCTAAGGGCAGCGAGTGCAATAGTGATGGCCTAGATATTCTATTCGTTATCTTTTATTCAAATTCTATTGGCAAGGCGCTAATAATAATCGTAACTTTATTGAATATAATTATGAGTGAAAATCCCAAAAATAAACCCGTCTTTGACAAGCGCATTTTCTGGGATGTGAATGTAGAAACCCTG
>JAYRZH010000154.1:0-5121 GCA_041916555.1 Chitinophagaceae bacterium
CATCCATTTTATGTTTGCTCAGGTCTTCCACTTCAATGGGGCGGAAGGTGCCCAGTCCGGTATGAAGGGTGACTTCAGCAAACCGGATTCCTTTGATCTCAAGTCGCTTGATCAGTTCACGGCTAAAGTGAAGTCCGGCGGTGGGGGCGGCCACGGCGCCTTCGTGTTTGGCATAAACCGTTTGGTAACGCTCTTTATCTTCTTCGTCGGGTTTGCGTTTGATGTATTTGGGAAGTGGGGTTTCACCCAGCATTTCGAGCATGCCGCGGAAAGATTCTTCAGAATCCTCCCAGAGGAAACGGATGGTCCGGCCACGGCTGGTGGTGTTATCTATGACTTCGGCCACCAGTTCTTCATTGTCGCCAAAGTACAGTTTATTACCCACCCGGATCTTACGGGCAGGGTCAACGATCACATCCCAGAGGCGGTTGGCCTTGTTCAGTTCACGAAGCAGGAAAACCTCGATCTTGGCCCCTGTCTTTTCTTTGCGACCATACATACGGGCCGGGAATACCTTGGTATTGTTAACGACAAAAGCATCCTTGTCATCAAAATAATCCATGATGTCGCGGAAGTGCTTGTTTTCAATTTCCCCGGTATGGCGGTGAACCACCATCATGCGGGCGTCTTCTCGTTTCTTGGCCGGATTTTGGGCAATAAGGTTCAACGGAAGGTCGAATCGGAATTGCGAAAGCTTCATATATTTTTTCTATGGATTAGGGCCTTAAGACACAAACCGGTGGTGAGAGGGGTATGATGAACTCCGCCTGGAAGGCGGTCAAGTCCGGTCTTACGGCACCGGGCCTGGTCTTCGGGCTAACTTAAAAACGTGCAAAATTAAAATATTACAGCCGGATTTTCCGTTTTCTTTTGCACATTCTTTCACCTTATTTTCCTGTTTTTGCCCTTTTTTGGGGCTATTTTTATGGTATTTCGCCTATTATGTCATCATTAAGCCTGGAAACCCTGAAACCACTCATGAAACGAACCCTCGCCCTGATCCCGCTATTTATCCTTTTCTTCCAAGCCCCGGCGCAAAAGACAAGGTTCAAGCCTCATAAGTATCCCAGTCTTTTCTGGGAGATATCCGGCAATGGCATGAAAAAGCCATCCTACCTCTTTGGCACCATGCATGTCAGCAATAAGATGGCTTTTTTTCTGTCAGATTCCTTTTATATCGCCATCCGCAGCGCCGATGTTGTGGCCCTGGAAAATAACCCCGAACTGTGGCAGCAGGAGATCGAAGACTATGGTACCCCCGATGGGAACCCCTACGGGTCTTTTGCGGCAAACAGGGATTTTGAAGAACTGCCGAACAGGTTTATCACAGAGAATACCCTCAAGTTTGACCGCTATGAAAAACAGCTTGAACAGGCCCTCTATGTGCAGCCTTTTATCCTCAACAGCCTGCTTTACCGGAAATCCTATATGCAGTCGATCGATTTTGAAGAGGATACCTACCTCGACCTGTATATTTTTCAAACCGGGAAGAAACTGGGGAAACGGGTTACCGGTGTGGAGCAATATGCCGAAAGCATGCGGCTGGTGATGGAGGCTTCCGTGGATGCCATGCTCGAAAAGAACAAACTCCAGAAAAGTTATGAATTTGACCCTGAGCTTTCGGAAATGAAACTCCAGGAAGCCTACCGGGCCGGGAACCTCGACTGGCTGGATACCATTCATAAAGCCAATAGCGAGTCGCCTGCCTTTGATGAAAAATTCATCTATCGCCGTAACGAAATACAAGCCCGGTCGATCGACTCCATCCTGAAAAAGAATTCCCTCTTTGTTGGCGTGGGCGCGGCCCACCTGCCGGGTGAGAGAGGGGTGATCGAATTGCTTCGCCGGATGGGTTATAAACTCAGACCGATCTTTATGACCAGACGCGATATTGTACACAAAGATGCCATTGATAAGGTGAGGGTGCCGGTTAAATTCAGAACAGAAAAATCATCCGACGGGTTTTTCTCGGTGGATGTACCGGGTAAACTCTACTCCTACGACAAAGGCGATATCTTTTCTCAATCCCATTTTGCCGATATGTCAAACGGCAGTTATTATATGGTGACCAGGGTGCTCACCCATCACCGCATTTGGGGTGACCAGGAAAAAGATGTGCTTCGCAAAACAGACAGTGTGTTGTATGAAAATATTCCCGGTAAAATTCTTTCCAAACTCCCCGTTGAAAAAAATGGGTATAAAGGCTGGGATATTGTAAACCGAACCCGGAGTGGTGATGTGCAGCGCTCCCAGGTTTTTGTCACCCCCTTTGAACTGATCATTTTCAAAATAAGTGGCCGGGGGGATTATATCCAGAAAGGGGAGGAGGCCAAACATTTTTTTGAGAGCATCCGGATGAAGGAGTTTGTCCCGGGTTCAGGACTGGCCTGGAAACCCCGGTTTGGTGGGTTCAAAGCAGATTTTCCCCATGAACCCTTTGTTTCCGTCAATGGCCACCTCTATTACAATGCTGTTGACAAACCCACTGGAGCCTTGTACTCGGTGGAACAGTTTAGCCTCACAAATTTTACCAATCCGGGAGAGGATGCCTTTGACCTCCAATTGCTAAAAGAGAGTTTTGGCTCCAGCGATTTTATTGATACCGTTTTATACAGCGCCCCAACACTCAATTCAGGATACCCGGCCCTTGAGGCATTATTTAGGGATAAACAGGGTTACCTGCTCAGGACCCGCTTTATCATCCGGGGGGCCAACGGATACATGGTTCTCAACCGGGAAGCGCCCGAATCAGTAAAGTGGGAATCTAAAAAACCGGTATATTCTTCTTCCTCAGATAAATTCTTTCAGAGCTTTACCTTGCTCCCCTTTGACTATGGAACCAATCAGAAATGGGTAAGTGATTCGGCCTTAAATGTAAAAATATTAACACCCTGGTTTCCCGAATCGAAAAAGAAAGGGATTCAGTTGCCGGCTGATTATGGACGAAAGAGTGATGATGATATTTCGCGTAATGAGTATGCGAGTATGAAAGCCGAATACCGCGTGTTTACCAATGATACCACCGGTGAATCCGTGTTTCTCGGGCTTTCCCGCTATCCCCGATACCGGTATATGAAAGACAGCAGCGACTTTGGACTGGATGATTCCCCCTGGGAATTTGGCGACAGGAGGGATTCCATTCGGAAGATCAGGTACAAACGGGAATTTACTGCACCCGATAGCGCAAGGGTTTGGCTCTGGCACCTGTCGGATTCCGGCTCAAGCCGTATGCTCCGTATGAAATTCCGGTATAAAAACGGCACGCTGACCGCCATCCTGAACCAGGGAGATACCTTATCGGCCCTTAGTCCATTTGTGGCTTCCTTTTTTGATGAATTGGTACCTGCTGATACCGCCAAAGGATATGATCCCTTTACCCGGAAATCTTCCCTCTTTTTCTCAGATCTTTTCAACGCGGATACCCTGATCCGGCAAAAAGCGCTTTCAGCGCTGGCCATGATCGATTTTGATTCCACCGATCTTGCATCCATCATCAAAGGGGTTCAATCCCTGTCATGGAAAGACAGGAAATACCTTGCAGGCAAGTCGGCCTTTATAAATAAACTGGAAGAGATTAACACCAGAGCGTCCTCCGATTACCTCTACAAATTGTATTTCGAAGTGGGTGATACCATCCAACTCCAACATACCATACTCTACACCCTCCTGGCCCAGGGAACAGCCTACTCGTATGACCAGTTCAGAAATATCATAAAAAGGGAACCACCGATCATCGAAACAACCAATGATGATGAGGATATTTCCTATGGCGCAAGTTGGGAAGAGGAGAGGTATAGTGATTTTCTGGACCGGCTTGAAGACAGCCTGGCCCTGACCAAAACGATATTTCCCGATCTGCTCCCCCTGGTGAACCTGGAAGATTACCGCAAACCCATCATGAGCCTGCTGGAAACCCTTATTGACAGCAACAAGATCTCAATAGCTGATTACAGTACCTATTTCTCCAAGTTCTTCCTCGAAGCCCGTCATTCCATTCGCAAACAGATCGCCGCGGAAAAACAAAAGTCGATACAGAAGGCTTCTAAAGAAGGGGATGATGATGAGGAGGATTATTATTCTCCCTACAATTATAATCGGGATGGGGATGGCAATGGGAACAAGGAACTTTCCCGGTATGCCGCCATCCTGGTTCCTGCCTGGGACACCAATGCCGATGTTCGCGACTTCTTTAACCAATTATTATCCTCCAGCGATAAAATGCTCCGGTACCGGACCATGACCCTTCTCCTGAAACAAGGGAAGAAGGTGCCGGATACCCTGCTTGCCCATTTTGCCAATGATGAAGAAATGCGTTACCGGTTGTTTATTTTCCTGAAATACATAAATAAAACAAACCTCTTTCCCGCCAAGGGAATTACCCAGGAATCGATGGCGCGTAGCCTGCTCCTTTTTGCCAAGGAAAATGACAAACCGGATTCCCTGGTTTTTCTTCAGAAACACTGGATGGAAACTAGGGTAGATACCGGCTATCTGTATATTTTTAAATATAAAATGAAAAGGGATGATGCCGGATGGAAGATGGCTACGGTGGGTTTATTCTCCCGCGACACGATGGATTTTGACCTGCAACCGGATCATTCCAAGGAATTTTATTATTCACCTGACCGGTTAACAAGGTATTTCATTTTTGATCATTCAAATAGATCTTATAGCCGATATACTGATAATGACTATACAGATTTTTGGGATGACAGGTTGGAGGAAGAGAAAACCCTGGACGAACTGATCAACGACCGCATCAAACATATCTATTACAGCCAGCATAAAAGTTCCACCAATTTCTTCCTTGACAGAAGCAATTTGTATGATTATTATAAATAAGCCGGATATCGCTTAGCCTTTAGCCGGATTTAATCCGGGAATAGAATGAATGAGACGCTGGGTATATGGATGAGACGGGTGGTGATATACCTGACCGGCTTCGCCTGCCTCTACGATCCTGCCCTGGTGCATCACCAGGATGCGGTCACTGATATAATGAACCACAGAAAGATCGTGTGAGATAAAAACAATGGTAAAGCCATATTCCTTTTTCAGGTCATTCAGCAGGTTGAGCACCTGGGCCTGGACACTTACATCCAGGGCAGAAACCGATTCATC
>JAYRZH010000155.1:0-5066 GCA_041916555.1 Chitinophagaceae bacterium
CGTTCATTTCACGGGTGGACTCATAAACCATTTTACGGAAGGGATTCCTGTAGTCTTTGGCCCTGGATTCATAAACAGCCTTGGTCATCCATTCTCTGGTATCAAGCGTTTGCTGCAGGATTTCAAGCAGATGGGTTTTCTCGAATCGAGCCAGGGTGATGCCTTTAAACTCAAGCCAGGAGGCAAGGGCATGTTGTAGCACCTGGTCATCATAGATGGACGCGTTTTTCTGGTAAAAATCATGCACCTGGTCCCAGGAACTAATCCGACCACCCTTGATCTGTTTTAATAAGGTTTGAAGCGAACTTTCAGGCATTAATTGCCCTCCCATATTTACCCACTGGTGACGGGTCAACCTGGCAGGTAATGTCGATTTTAACTTAGGCCAGGAAGAGATATCATTTTCCTGGATAAACTTTACCAGGTGAAGACCGGCATAATAAACAATCAGCTCGGAATAAATTTTTTCGGCCTGGTCTGTTTTGATGGCAATGACCTTGCGGGTTGAATTTTCAATGCCTGCTTTGGAAAGATCAATTTCGCCGGGCTTACCCTTTGTGTTTTTATATTTTCTTAGGATTTTCAAACCATTGAATACTTCATTGATGGTATCCGGGGCCAGAAAATCATACTCAATCCGGGTGCTTTTTTCAGTACGGCGGTCACGGTCGAGACATTTCCTGGAATTCCGGGCCAATGCATACATATTGTACATCAACCAATAACCGGGCATGATGGTCACTTGGTTACGGGCCACATCATTATTGACCAAAGAGAAGGGGAAGGGTACATTTAATTCGGCCGGGAAATCACCTTTGGCGATGATGGTATAGGAAGCGAATTTGGAATTATGTTTTAAACTGACACATAAACCTGGCCAGAACCCCCGGCCGGCAATTAGTTCCCCGTCAGCCCCGCGACTGTTATGATTCGAACCAATGGTGGCACCGGCGGCCATATTACTTTGACCCATGACCAGCGCGGCACACAAAAAGGAATTATTATGGTGTTGCTCATGAGCCGGAAAGATCAGCGAGTTCAATACCTCACAGCAGGAGATGGTAGAGTTATCCCCCAGATAGGAATTGATCAGCCTTGCGCCATATTTTAATTGGGAATGGGAAGATAAAAAGAAACGCACCGCTTTTACTCCGTAAAAGACCCGGCATCCTTCCCCAATGATACCGTTGACGAGTTCGCATCCTTCCCCGATCTGGGATTTAGCGGTTATCGAAGAATTGATGGTGACATTTTTGATCTTATTGGCACCCTTGATATAGGCATCGGTGCCAACCCAGGCATCCTTGATGATCCTGACATTTTTAACTACGGTCCTGTCACCGATCTTCCCATAATAGCCACGTTGCCGGTCAAACTTTTTTTCAGTGAATTCAACAAGTTTTTTCATCAACCAGGTTTCTCCCCGGAATTTTGACCAGAGCCAGGCATCCCCAGGCAACATACCATTAAAAGGAAGAACCTTTCTCCCGGCATTCTCATTGCATACTTCCAGCCATATTCTCACCGATTCCTTTTCTCCTTCCTTAATGATGCCATTTCCAAATTTGGCATGATCGGTGGTTGACATCTCATTGATGTTAACGATCATGACCTCGTTTCCGATGATATAATGGGAGAGGTAATTAACATTACTGATGACGACATTATCCCCAAAATCGCAACTGATGATTGTGCTGTCATACAGGCCTACAGGCATCTTTACATCGTGGTAGGCAAGAAAATAGGGTTCCAGTTTACCAATACGGATCAATCCGTAGAACTTGCAGTTTTTTACCAGTTCAGGATTAAATGCATCGGAAACAAGAACATTGTTCCAGTTATCGGAGGTATTTCGGTTTCTGACCAGCACTTCAATCTCGTAAGCGGACAGCTCGCGGTAATTGATCCCACTGCGGTTTTGAATGTTTCGCAGGTAATATTCATCCTTTCCCTTGGGGATGTGCTCAGGTTTTACAAAACCATAGCCAAGGGAGTCCAGGGGGCGTTTGTTCATCATATTGGTAAGAGTGGGCCTTTATTCTACGGTAACCGATTTTGCCAGGTTGCGGGGTTTGTCAACATCCAACCCTTTTGAAACACCTATATAATAGGCCAGCAGTTGAAGGGGGATAGTGCTTAGCATCGGAGCGAGGATTTCATCCGCTGCGGGCACCCACATTACATCATCGCACAAAGAGGCTGTATCCTGGTCGTCTTCATTTACAACCGCAATCACTTTTCCTTTACGGGCCTTTATTTCCTGCATGTTGCTGACCACTTTCTCATGGTACGAATCGCGGGTGGCGACAAACACCACCGGAAGGGTTTCATCCACCAGGGCGATCGGACCATGCTTCATTTCAGCGGCCGGATAGCCCTCGGCATGTATATAGGAAATTTCTTTAAGCTTAAGGGCGCCTTCGAGGGCGACGGGGAAATTGTACCCGCGACCAAGGTAAAGAAAGTCAGAGGCGTCTTTGTATTTTTCAGCCAGTGCTTTCACCGGCCCTGAAAGTTCAAGGGCTTTGGTCACTTTTTCGGGTATGGCATGCAGTTCCCTGACCAGGTGAAGGTATCTTTCTTCTGATAGGGTCCCTTTCTCTTTGCCAAGTTTCATAGCCACCATGGTCAATACAGCCAGTTGGGCAGTAAAGGCTTTGGTGGATGCCACGCCAATTTCCGGTCCGGCATGGGTATAGGCACCTGTCTGGGAAACCCGGGCAATGGATGAACCCACTACGTTTACGATTCCAAAGATCAGCGCCCCCTGTTCTTTGGCTTTTTCAATCGCCACCAGGGTATCCGCGGTTTCGCCACTTTGGGAAATGGCAATGATCACATCTCCGGGTCGTATCACAGGATTGCGGTACCTGAATTCAGAAGCGTATTCCACTTCAACCGGTACGCGGCAAAGTTCTTCAAATATATACTCCGCTACCAGACCGGCATGCCAACTGGTTCCGCAGGCGATAATGATGATCCGGTCGGCCTTTGTCAGTTTCTCCATTTCCTTCTCCACCCCGGCCATGGTAATGGTTCCTGAAACCGGGTCAAGGCGGCCACGCAAACAGTCGTAAATGGTTTCAGGTTGCTCATAAATTTCTTTGAGCATGAAATGTTCAAATCCTCCTTTCTCAATGGCCGCGAGTTCCAGATCAAGCTTCTGAACATAGGGAGTGACTTTTTCGTTCCCCAGGTTCTTTAAAATAAGTTCATCCGGCTTTACAATGGCCAGTTCATAGTCGTTTACATACACCACTTCCTTGGTGTATTCCAGCATGGGGGTAGCATCGGAGCCAAGGAAGTGTTCCCCTTTTCCGATACCGATCACCAGCGGGCTTCCTTTGCGGGCAGCGATAATGGTCTCCGGATTTTTTTCATCAATCAGCAGAATGACATAAGCGCCCGTGACCCTTTTCAGCGCGATGCGAACGGCTTCCTCCAGGTCGCATTCATTATTCTTCTGTATCTCTTCGATAAAATTCAAAAGGACTTCGGTATCCGTATCACTGTGAAATTGATATCCTTTGTTGGTAAGCTCTTTTTTTAACTGGGCATAATTTTCAATGATGCCGTTGTGGATCATGGCCAGTCGTCCGGACGCAGAGCGGTGGGGATGGGCATTCCGGTCAGAAGGTTCCCCATGGGTGGCCCAGCGGGTATGCCCGATACCGGTATGGGCATGAACATCAGACCCGATCAGGCTGTCTTCCAGTTCAGCTACTTTTCCCTTCTTTTTGTAAACTTTAAGTTCTTTGTTCTGGAGGGCGACACCGGTGCTGTCATAGCCCCGGTATTCAAGTCGCTTAAGACCTTTGATGATGATGGGATAAGCTTCGCGGGGTCCGGTATAGCCAACGATTCCACACATGGATATGGTATGTTTTTATTTGATTGAAAGGGTATTCGAATAGACAAGCAAAGTTGGGGAAATCGCCCCATAAATCAAAGCAGGATCCCGCCCAACATCAGATAGGCAAAACTGAAATAAATCAGCAGTCCAGTTACATCCACCAGGGTAGCGACAAATGGGGTGGAAGAGGCTGCAGGGTCGGCGCCAAACCTTTTTAATACCAGGGGCAACATGGAACCCATCAGGGTTCCCCACATGACGATGCCAACCAGTGAGAATCCAATCGTAAGGGCGATCCGCATGTAGTGTTGTCCAAAAGTATCGGTGAAAAAATGCCAGGCAGTGATAACCGAAAATCCCAAAAGGCAGAGAACCGAACCCAGCAAAAGGCCACTGATGATCTCCCGGCGCATAATCCGCCACCAGTCGGTAATGGATACCTCACCCAGAGCCATGGCCTGGATCACCAGGGTGGACGCCTGGGAGCCACTGTTTCCTCCGCTGGAAATGATCAGAGGTATAAATGTAGCCAGGATGACCACTTTGGCAATCTCATCCTGAAATTGCTGCATGGCTGAAATGGTGATCAGTTCTCCCACAAAGAGAATGATCAGCCAGATGATCCTTTTCCTGAACATACTCCATACCGGGGTTTCCAGGTATGGTTGGTCAAGCGCTTCGGTACCCCCGATCTTCTGCACATCTTCAGAGAACTCTTCACTGGCCACCCACAACACGTCATCGATGGTCACAATACCCAGTAATTTGTTGCTATTGCTGACTACCGGAAGGGCCACTCTGTTATTCATCTTAAAGGCGTTGTTGGCCATCTCCTGGTCTTCGTACACATTCAAGGAGATCACCCGTTCATCCATGAGCTCACTTACTTTCTTGTCGGGTGGGTTAAGCAGAAATTCACGGATACGGATATCATCGAGTAACTCTCCTTTGTTATTGATTACGTAGATGACATCAATTGTTTCTGAATCTTTTCCAACCCGCCGGATCGTATCGAGTACTTCGGCGATCGTGTCGTCTTCATACACATAGATATAATCGGGTGTCATCAAACGACCTACGCTGTTTTCCGGGTATCCAAGCAGGGAAAGGGTGATCTTTCTTTCTTCCGGGTCAAGCAGTTTGATCAACTCACGTACTACATTGCTCGGAAGTTCTTCCAGGAAATCGGTACGGTCATCCGCGGGCAGTTCAT
>JAYRZH010000156.1:0-5042 GCA_041916555.1 Chitinophagaceae bacterium
TATCTCTGCGTAACTCCGCGTCCTCACGTTCTCTGCGGTAAATTTACCTCCAATCCTGTTAAATTTGTATGAATGAAAACCCAAAAGAACCCCACCCACCTCTTATTACTCTTATTCGTAATTAATACCTTCCTTTCATCCGCCCAAACACCCGAGCCCGTTATCCAGAAAGGCTATTTCCGCAACCCGATGAATATCCCCATCTCCCTTTCCGCCAATTTTGGGGAGCTGCGAAACAACCACTGGCACATGGGACTGGATATCCGCACCCAGCAGAAAGTGGACCTTCCCGTTTATGCCGCCGCGGATGGCTATGTGTCCCGGGTTTCCGTTGCCCCCTTTGGGTTTGGCCAATGCATCTATATCGATCACCCCAATGGATTTACCACCGTATATGCCCACCTTAATTCTTTTTACCCTGCCCTGGATAAATATGTGAAGGACCTGCAATATGAAAAGGAATCCTGGGCCGTTGACCTTAAACCGGAGCCTGGACAGTTTCCGGTTAAAAAAGGACTGTTTATTGCAAATAGTGGAAACACGGGGGGCTCTCAGGGTCCGCACCTGCATTTTGAAATCCGTGAAACCATATCCGAAGTCTGTGTAAACCCCTTGTTGTTTGGTTTTGCCGATGCTGACAATATCCCCCCGGTCATCAACCGGCTGGCGGTGTATGATCGAACCAAGGGGTTGTACGAGCAGGCGCCCAGACTGATATCGGTGGTAAGACCCAAGGCTGGCGGGCTTGCCACCAACCCGGCTACGATCATCACTTCAAGTCCACGGGTCAGCCTGGCCGTGGGCGCAACGGATAAAACCAATATTTCATCGGGGCCCAATGGGATCTATTCAGCCAGTCTCAAGTTTGATGGCCGGGTCATCTCCCTCTTTGTTCATGACAAGATCGGGTATGACCAAACCCTATACCTCAATGCCCAGGTTGATTACCGGTACCGGAGCCTGGGAGGGGCCTGGTTGCAACATCTCTCCCGTTTACCGGGTGATGACGGTCCGGTGCCAAGGTTTGCCCCGGGTGAAGGCATTATGGAATTAACGGATACCCTAAGGCATAACCTGGAAATAGAGGTGCGCGACCATAATGGGAATAAAACCCTTTTGCACAGTTTTATCCAATACCGGCCCGGGAAAACCGGGGTACCCCCGCTTTCCGGCGAAAAGTTTCCACCCAGGTATATCACGGTCTTTGAGCGACCGGGTTTTGAAGCGGTTATCCGGGAAGCTTCCTTGTATGATACGGTAAGGGCCATGTACAGAAAATCGGAGACCTATCCCTCTATGGCGGTTTCAGGGCTGCATGTTTTTGGGGATTATTCCACCCCTATTCATGAACGGATCAGCATTGAAATAAAACCAGACCGTCCTGTGCCGGTTGAATGGCGCGACAAGTTGCTGGTCAAACGGGTATCGGGGAAGAATGATGGCGTGGAGAAGGCCGAATGGGTTCGGGACAAAGTGCAGTTTCGTACCCGGTATTTTGGAAGCTTTCAAGTGTTTGCCGATACTCAGGCACCCGTTATTAATACCTCCTGGAAGGGGGATAAACCCGATCTGCGTAAAGCGACGGCGATGATCATACGTCCGAGCGATAATTTTGAAGAGATCCGTTTTTTCCGGGCGGAGCTGGATGGGAAATGGTTGCGGTTTACGAACGACAAGGGCCGTTCCTACATCTACCGGTTTGATGAACATTGTCCACCGGGAAAACATACCCTGCGGGTGGTGGTGGAGGATTTTGTGGGGAACCGGACAGTGGGGGAGTGGGAGATTTTGCGGTAGCGGTTCTTAACTGCAAAAGCGCGACCCCTTAAAAATCATTATCAAATTCTAGTTCGAAATAGCCTTGCTATTTTCCAATTTGTTGGTTACGATGAAACCTATTTAAATGCCTCTAAGTCCTTGATTCGTTGATCCATTAAATCCTCAAATGAGTCCTTTAATCGGGAGTATCCTGATGAATCTTCGATCGCGATGATTTCCTTTTGTAAGGAATCGTTCTCAAGAGTACGCTGAAGTTTGACGTTATGTTCACTGATCTCAAGAACTTTACATGAGTCGATTAATAGTTTCTGATAACCTCTAATGGCGTCTGGTATAAAGGTTTTAAGGGTTTTTCTGTCGGCAATTGCTCTTTGGGTTGCAGATTCCGATGATTCACATGGACGAACATAAATTTCGTATGGAGCATTATGCTCGGCATTGCCAAACAGATCACTATCCCCCTGAATGAGGATATCCCCATTCCTCCGTTCCAATAACAAAGGCTTACATCTGGTTGAAAAGTCATTTGGTATAAAATAGGAAACCATATTTGGGTTATGCACAAAACCAACAAGTATTATCGGTCGTTTGCTGTGGTATGCGGCTTCAAATATCTCTTCCAGGAGAAATGAGTAATAGCGAACAGTTTGAATTGGTGAAAATATTCCATGATCCTTTTTATTGACCTCTTCTTTAAAGGAATAGTCGTTAATCTTTTCCCTCACTTTATTTATTTCACTTTTATTCTTATAAAAATAGTGAAGGAGTTCACTAATATCCTCAGGATCACCTTTAGACGCGTCACTTATTTTTTTAGCCAATTCGTCACTTAAATCCCATTTATTTTTTAGCCACTCAATACCAAATTTTCTAACAATAGGAAGAACAAATATTTTAAGGATAAGTAATATACTCATTGGATTAGGTTTGATATCAAAGATACCAAAAATCAATTATCCATGATAGTCATGTCTTCTACATGTCCGCCGATTCAAGGATTTATAAACTCTTCCATATTACCCGGATCAATAACTCTGGAAATGGCATTGGGATAAGCATTGATGAAACTGGCGGGAATACGACGGGAGGATCCGGTTTTCCATTTAAATTCAAAGGCATAGAGTTGCCCATCCCTTTCTTCAATATAATCAATTTCCTGTTGGGCATGCGTTCTCCAGAAATACCGTTGCCCGGGAATTTTGTGATTGGCCAACCATTTAAGCCGCTCCGACATCAGGTAGTTTTCCCAGAGCGCTCCTGTATCCGTTCTAAGCGTCAACGGATTGAACTGATTAACGACCGCATTTCGAATACCATTGTCAACGAAATAAATTTTGCGGCTCTTCTTTAATTCATTTCTTAAGTTTCTGCTTAATGAGCCTACCCGGAACAGGATAAAGGTTTTTTCCAGTAATTGTATGTATTTCTCTGTCGTCTGATTGTCTAACCCGGTCATTTGTCCAAGTTCATTGTAACTCACTTCCTGGCCTACCTGAAAGGCAAGGGCCTGAATAAGACGCTCCATTTTTTCCGGCTTCTGTATCCGCTCCCAGGTTAATATATCTTTATACAGATAACTATTGGCCAATTCATTGAGTCGCTCCTTTTCCTGGCCGGGGTTCAATATTATTTCCGGATATGATCCGAATAGCATCCTTCCTTCCAGCAACCTCTTTTCCTCGATCAGTGATGAATGGGCTACCATTTCTTCAAAGGCAAGAGGGTATAAATAAAATTCCCATTTCCTTCCTGTAAGTGGTTCATTGATCGAATTTGAAAGTTCAAAAGAAGATGAGCCGGTTACAACCACCTTTACACCGGGAATATTATCAACGATCAACTTCAGACAAAGACCGATATTTTCAATTCGCTGGGCTTCATCAATGACCAGTGTACGCGCCTGACCAATGATTTGCCGGAGCCGGGTCGATGTGGGGTCTTTAAACAAGATCCTTACATCAGTTTCATCCCCGTTCAGAGACAATACCGGAGTCTGAAAATGCGGTTGTAAAGCCACCAGAAGGGTACTTTTCCCGGCTTGGCGAGGGCCGTAAATGATAATTACCTTATTATCAGATACTTTTGATAAAATTTGATCAATAATAGCCCTGTGGATCATGGTTGTTTTCTATATAATCGCAAAAATAATATAAAAATTGCGAATGAAATCGCAAAATTTATATGAAATTTGCGAATGAAATCGCAAAATTTATAGCCCTTTCTCCCTCTTCATCCGACCATCTACTCCCTAACTCCTTTCTTCCCAGGCAACTAACTACTTTCTTTTCCCGTTTCAAAAAGAAAATTTCATGCGCAAGACCGGACTCGCAATTGCCCTTATGGCCATAAGCCATTTTACCCTAGGACAAGACAGCATCAATAAGAAAGCTTACCCCACTCAGGTCTTTCTCTCCCAAAAACTCATCAATGCCAAAACCGTGGAAACCATCCGCAAGGGATGGCTCGACTTTTCCGTCACCCACAATTTTGGGGATATCGGTGGGTCTGCCGGGGGAGCGGAGAACTTTTTTGGCCTCGACAATGCCGCAGATATCCGGATCGCGTTTCAGTACGGCCTGAGCAAGAAGACAAACCTGGTCTTTTCCCGGAGCAAGGGTTCGGGGGCCGTCAACCAACTTTATGAACTGGGGTTAAAACAGCAGTTTGTCAACCAGGGAGGCGAGAAAAACCATCCTTTTTCCATCACGGCCTACGGGAATATCGTGGTTTCCGCTGAAAAGGTTAGTGGCGGCGCTTCCCCAGAAAATTCCTATTCCAATTTCTCCGACCGGCTAAGCCAGATGCTGCAACTGATGATCGCCCGGAAATTTGGCGGGTCCTCTTTTCAGCTTAGTCCTACCTATTTACATACCAACTTTACCGTACCCGGTGAACAAAAATCCTTGTTTGCCCTCGGTGCCGCCGCACGCATCCCATTAAGCAAGAAATTTGTCTTTATCACCGATTATTTTCATCCCTTCCGTAGCAAGGCCAGCGAAGTGGCGATCAATGCCGCACAGGGACTGGATCAGTTTGATGCGCTTGGAGTGGGGTTTGAAATCGTAACCCCGGGGCATGTATTCAACCTGAACTTTACCAATGCCACAAATATTTTAGAGAACCGCTTTTTGCAACGCACGTTTACCAGTTGGGGTAAGGGGCAGTGGCGGTGGGGGTTTACTATTTCGAGGAGTTTTATCGTGAGGAGAGGCGGGTGATTTTTAACCACGGAGACACAGAGGCGCAGAGAATATTTATTGCCC
>JAYRZH010000157.1:0-4835 GCA_041916555.1 Chitinophagaceae bacterium
GAGCCGACATCGAGGTGCCAAACACCGCCGTCGATATGAACTCTTGGGCGGTATCAGCCTGTTATCCCCAGAGTACCTTTTATCCGTTGAGCGATGGCCCTTCCATACAGAACCACCGGATCACTAAGACCTACTTTCGTACCTGCTCGACTTGTGGGTCTCGCAGTTAAGCGCGCTTTTGCCTTTATACTCTACGCGTGATTTCCGACCACGCTGAGCGCACCTTCGTACTCCTCCGTTACTCTTTAGGAGGAGACCGCCCCAGTCAAACTACCCACCAGACATGGTCCTCGTCCCGGATAACGGGACAGAGTTAGAACCTCAATATTACCAGGGTGGTATTTCAAGATTGGCTCCACCGAAACTAGCGTCTCGGTTTCAAAGCCTCCCACCTATCCTACACAAGTAAGATCAAAGTTCAATGTCAAGCTGCAGTAAAGGTTCACGGGGTCTTTCCGTCTAGCCGCGGGTACACCGCATCTTCACGGCGAATTCGATTTCACTGAGTCTCTGCTGGAGACAGCGCCCCCATCATTATGCCATTCGTGCAGGTCGGAACTTACCCGACAAGGAATTTCGCTACCTTAGGACCGTTATAGTTACGGCCGCCGTTTACTGGGGCTTCGATCAAGAGCTTCGCTTACGCTAACCCCATCAATTAACCTTCCAGCACCGGGCAGGCATCACACCCTATACGTCCACTTTCGTGTTTGCAGAGTGCTATGTTTTTAATAAACAGTTGCAGGGGCCTGGTTTCTGTGGCTGCCAATAGCTCAAGGAGTAAATCCCATCACCGTCGGCAGCGTACCTTCTCCCGAAGTTACGGTACCATTTTGCCTAGTTCCTTCAGCAGAGTTCTCTCAAGCGCTTTGGTCTACTCGACCTGACCACCTGTGTCGGTTTCGGGTACGATTCCTATGTAACTGAAGCTTAGAGACTTTTCCTGGAAGCATGGTATCAGCCACTTCACTGTACAAGTACAGCTTGCTATCAGTTCTCAGCATAGAGTACCCCGGATTTGCCTAAGATACATGCCTACAACCTTCCACCTGGACAACCAACGCCAGGCTGACTTAACCTTCTCCGTCCTCTCATCGCATTACATAGAAGTATTGGAATATTAACCAATTTCCCATCGACTACGCCTCTCGGCCTCGCCTTAGGGGTCGACTCACCCAGCCCCGATTAACGTTGGACTGGAACCCTTGGTCTTTCAGCGTGCGAGTTTTTCACTCGCATTGTCGTTACTCACGTCAGCATTCGCACTTCTGATACCTCCAGCATACTTCTCAATACACCTTCATCGGCTTACAGAACGCTCCCCTACCACTTGCAATAAATTGCAAATCCGCAGCTTCGGCATATAGTTTTAGCCCCGTTACATCTTCCGCGCAGGCCGACTCGACTAGTGAGCTATTACGCTTTCTTTAAAGGGTGGCTGCTTCTAAGCCAACCTCCTAGCTGTCTATGCCTTCCCACATCGTTTCCCACTTAACTATAATTTTGGGGCCTTAGCTGGCGGTCTGGATTGTTTTCCTCTTGACTACGGACGTTAGCACCCGCAGTCTGTCTCCCGGATAGTACTCATTGGTATTCGGAGTTTGCATCGGTTTGGTAAGTCGGGATGACCCCCTAGCCGAAACAGTGCTCTACCCCCAATGGTATTCGTCCGAGGCGCTACCTAAATAGCTTTCGGGGAGAACCAGCTATCACCGAGTTTGATTAGCCTTTCACCCCTATCCACAAGTCATCCCCTGGCTTTTCAACGACAGTGGGTTCGGTCCTCCAGTTAGTGTTACCCAACCTTCAACCTGCTCATGGATAGATCACCCGGTTTCGGGTCTACACCCAGCAACTAAACGCCCTATTAAGACTCGATTTCTCTACGGCTCCCCTATGCGGTTAACCTTGCTACTGAATGTAAGTCGCTGACCCATTATACAAAAGGTACGCAGTCACCGAACATGTCGGCTCCCACTGCTTGTATGCATGCGGTTTCAGGATCTATTTCACTCCCCTCACAGGGGTTCTTTTCGCCTTTCCCTCACGGTACTGGTTCACTATCGGTCAGTCAGGAGTATTTAGCCTTGGAGGATGGTCCCCCCATATTCAGACAAGGTTTCACGTGCCCCGCCCTACTCGACATCATCATATCAGCCCTTTCGTGTACAGGACTATCACCCACTATGGTTGCACTTCCCAGAGCATTCCACTAAAACTGATATGACTTAATGGGCTTTTCCCCGTTCGCTCGCCGCTACTGAGGGAATCTCAATTGATTTCTTTTCCTAAGGGTACTGAGATGTTTCACTTCCCCTCGTTCGCCTCGTATGACTATGTATTCATCATACGATACCTGCCTTATGACAGGTGGGTTTCCCCATTCAGAAATCTCCGGATCACAGGATATTTGCCGCCTCCCCGGAGCTTATCGCAGGCTATTACGTCTTTCATCGCCTCTGACTGCCAAGGCATCCACCACATGCACTTAATTACTTGACTATACAACCCCAAACAGTCGTTAATCCCTACAAGTAGGATTAAGACAGTCTATGATGATTTCTCATCACTTCCTTACAGTTTGTTGTTCTGTGTACTTAAACACTGTACAGCTTCAATTCAATTCACATACCAAAACGCTTGATTCAGTTAATTTCGCTAGTAACTCATTTCTTCAATCTTCATCAATCAGTAATAAATCACTGTTAATGTCGATCTTAAAAACGAGTATGAACAAATTATTTCAACTCAAATATATTCTGTTAATGATTTTTCCAGCCTTCGTCAGGTCAGGAAACTGTGATAAATCACAGAAGTTAATAAGTTATCTACTTACTAATTTCTGTAATCCAACTTCTTAGATTAAGCTTCGTTCTATGTGTGCCTGCGCACAGCATAGCTGTTTGCTTAAATTTCAAGGAAAAACGTTGTTTTTCTAATCTTGAAATTTGGTGGAGACTAGGAGAGTCGAACTCCTGACCTCCTGCGTGCAAAGCAGGCGCTCTACCAACTAAGCTAAGTCCCCAGCTTATCATTTTTGATTCGATGTATCAGATTATAGCCTGCGCACTCACTCACGTTCGTTTGCCTTGCGCTTCGCCTTAAAGCAGTGCTTTAAGTCTTGCTCATGGTGGGTCTGACAAGACTTGAACTTGTGACCCCACGCTTATCAAGCGTGTGCTCTAACCAACTGAGCTACAGACCCTCAGATACATCGTCATGAAGAACAACTTGTTGTGGATTCTTACCAATCGTCAATCTTTCGTTAAGGAGGTGATCCAGCCGCAGGTTCCCCTACGGCTACCTTGTTACGACTTCACCCCAGTCATCGGCCACACCGTGGTAAGCGTCCTCCTTGCGGTTAGACTACCTACTTCTGGTGCAACAAATTCCCATGGTGTGACGGGCGGTGTGTACAAGGCCCGGGAACGTATTCACCGCGGCATTCTGATCCGCGATTACTAGCGATTCCGACTTCATGGAGTCGAGTTGCAGACTCCAATCCGGACTACGATCGGCTTTTTGAGATTAGCATCCTATCGCTAGGTAGCAACCCTTTGTACCGACCATTGTAGCACGTGTGTAGCCCTGGTCGTAAGGGCCATGATGACTTGACGTCGTCCCCGCCTTCCTCCAGTTTGTCACTGGCAGTATCCTTAAAGTTCCCGGCTTAACCCGCTGGCAAATAAGGAAAAGGGTTGCGCTCGTTGCGGGACTTAACCCAACATCTCACGACACGAGCTGACGACAGCCATGCAGCACCTGTATGTAAGTTCCCGAAGGCACCAATCCATCTCTGGAAAGTTCTTACTATGTCAAGACCAGGTAAGGTTCTTCGCGTTGCATCGAATTAAACCACATGCTCCACCGCTTGTGCGGGCCCCCGTCAATTCATTTGAGTTTTAGTCTTGCGACCGTACTCCCCAGGCGGTCTACTTATCGCGTTAGCTGCGCCACTAAAGCCTCAAAGGCCCCAACGGCTAGTAGACATCGTTTACGGCATGGACTACCAGGGTATCTAATCCTGTTTGCTCCCCATGCTTTCGTACCTCAGCGTCAGTATTAGGCCAGATGGCTGCCTTCGCCATCGGTATTCCTCCAGATCTCTACGCATTTCACCGCTACACCTGGAATTCTACCATCCTCTCCCATACTCTAGCTTCCCAGTATCGAATGCAATTCCTAAGTTAAGCTCAGGGATTTCACATCCGACTTAAAAAGCCGCCTACGCACGCTTTACGCCCAGTAAATCCGATTAACGCTCGCACCCTCTGTATTACCGCGGCTGCTGGCACAGAGTTAGCCGGTGCTTATTCTGCGAGTAACGTCCACTATCCGGTAGTATTAATACCAGTAGCCTCCTCCTCGCTTAAAGTGCTTTACAACCAAAAGGCCTTCTTCACACACGCGGCATGGCTGGATCAGGCTTGCGCCCATTGTCCAATATTCCCCACTGCTGCCTCCCGTAGGAGTCTGGGCCGTGTCTCAGTCCCAGTGTGGCGGATCATCCTCTCAGACCCGCTACAGATCGTCGCCTTGGTAGGCCTTTACCCCACCAACTAGCTAATCTGACTTAGGCTCATCTATTAGCGCAAGGTCCGAAGATCCCCTGCTTTCCCCCGTAGGGCGTATGCGGTATTAGCATTCCTTTCGGAATGTTGTCCCCCACTAATAGGCAGATTCCTAAGCATTACTCACCCGTCCGCCGCTAGGTTAGGTAGCAAGCTACCCTTCCCCGCTCGACTTGCATGTGTTAAGCCTGCCGCCAGCGTTCAATCTGAGCCATGATCAAACTCTTCAGTTAAAAATCATTAGTAGCTTATGGCTACAAATCT
>JAYRZH010000158.1:0-4746 GCA_041916555.1 Chitinophagaceae bacterium
GCACGGAAAAAGGGAATGTCCGGAGGGCCATTTTAATTGCGCCATGCAGATTGATATAAATAAGCTATTGATTTTGGCAAGAAGCTAATCACTAATATTCAACTATTAATAATTGATAATTCATTATTAATTTGAAATAAAATAACGACGACCTGATTCAATATGAAGATCCCTTGCACACAAAAGGACCTGTTTCTTCTTAATAAGATTGCGCATGCCGCAGCCGAGTTAGGCGTGGAAACCTATTTGGTCGGGGGATTTGTTCGGGATAAGATATTAGGAAGGCCGACCAAAGATGCCGACATAGTTTGTGTTGGTGACGGCATAGCCCTGGCCCATGCGGTGGCCAGCCGGTTTCAACCCGCCCTGCATGTAAGTTTCTTTAAGAATTTCGGTACCGCCCAGATCAAAACCAGTGATGGTTTTGAGGTGGAATTTGTGGGCGCCCGAAAAGAAAGCTATGCTTACCATAGCCGCAAGCCCGAGGTTACCCCTGGCAATATGGCAGATGATCAGCGTCGCCGGGACTTCACCATTAATGCCCTTGCCATCAGCCTGAATGCCTCCGACTTTGGTGAATTGGTCGATCCCTTTAACGGGTTGATTGATATGGAGGAAAAATTGCTCCGCACCCCCCTAGAGCCGGACCAGACATTTAGCGATGACCCCTTGCGAATGATGCGGGCCATCCGTTTTGCCAACCAGTTGAATTTCCGGATTGAGGAAAAAACCTGGGAGGCCATAAAAACCGAGGCCGGTCGTATCCGGATCGTATCCCAGGAGCGGATCACGGATGAGTTAAATAAGATATTGGCCTGTCCCAAACCCTCTATCGGTCTTGACCTGCTTTACCAATCGGGTCTGCTTCACATCATTTTCCCTCAGATGGTTGACCTGGCCGGCGCGGAGTATAAGGACGGCGTGGGTCACAAGGATAACTTTTACCATACCCTGCAGGTGATCGATAATGTGGCCAGTCGCACCGACGATCTCTGGCTTCGATGGGCCGCGGTATTGCATGATATTGCCAAACCAGCCACCAAGAGGTTTGAAGAAGGGCATGGCTGGACCTTTCATGGTCATGAGGTAGTGGGGGGGCGCATGGTTCCAAAGATATTTACCCAGTTAAAGCTTCCCTTAAACGAGAAAATGCGTTTTGTACGCAAATTGGTGGAGCTTCATTTGCGGCCGATCAGCCTGACCAAAGAGAATATCACCGATTCAGCCATCCGTCGCCTGCTGTTTGATGCCGGTGAAGAATTTGAATCCCTGATGATCCTTTGTGAAGCGGATATCACATCCAAGAATAAATGGAAGGTAAAAAAATACCTGGCTAATTTCCAGATGGTGAGGGAGCGATGCGCGGAAGTGGAAGAAAATGATCGTATCCGTACCTGGCAACCACCCATCACCGGCGAGATTATCATGAAAACTTTTGGTATCCCGCCTTCCAAACCGGTTGGGGATATCAAGAACGCGGTGAAAGACGCCATCCTGGATGGCTTGATTCCCAATAATTACGAGGCCGCTTATGCCTATATGTTGGAGAAAGCCAGGGAGTATAAGCTGGAACCGGTGACCTAAAATTGCCTATTTTTGTTTCATGGCGGTATTAAAATTCAGGATCTATTTTGAAGAGGATGAAAGCATTTACAGGGATGTGGCCATCAAGCACACACAGTCCTTTTTTGAATTGCATTCAGCCATCCTAAAAGCCTTTGAGTTTGATAATAAGCACAAGGCTACCTTCTTCCGGAGCAATGACCACTGGCAGCGCGGAAGAGAGATTTCTCTTGAAGCCTATGACAAGGAATATAAGGCGCCCCCCTTGCTAATGAATGAAACAACCATTGGCTCGGAGATCCGCGACCCCAACCAAAAATTCATCTATCTCTACGATTTCAATAAGAACTGGAGCTTCCTGGTGGAACTCATCCATGTGTCAAAGGAAGAAAGCCAGAAACTCATTTACCCAGCCCTGGTACGCACCGAAGGCATAGCCCCCAGTCAGTACGGTACCAAGGGCCTGCTTGGTGAAAAGTTTGCTGATGTGGAAGAAAAGTATGACCTGAGCCAGGTTGGTGAAGGTTTTAGCGAGGAAGGCGAAGGCGAAGGTGAAGCAGAATCCGGCGAGGATGAAGCAACCGAGGAAGACAGCAGCTCAGAAGAGTTCTAATATACACGCTGTGAACCCCCAGGAAAAAACGGTTATTCTGATTGTCGGTCCAACGGCGGTTGGCAAAACCCGTTTTGCCCTAACTATTGCCCGTCATTTTAATACCGAAATCATCTCAGCCGATAGCCGCCAATGCTACCGGGAAATGAATATTGGTGTGGCCCGCCCAAGTGAAGCTGAACTGGCTGAAGTTCCCCATCATTTTATTGCCTCCCATTCCATACACTCACCAGTCAATGCAGCCTGGTTTGAAAACTTTGCCCTGAAGAAGACGGAAGAGTTGTTCCTCAAAAATGATGTGGTAGTCATGGTGGGGGGTACCGGTCTGTACATTAAAGCCTTTGTGGATGGCTTGGATTCGATTCCGGAAATCAATGCCAAAGTCCGGAATGAAGTGATCAGGGAGTATGAAGAAAAAGGATTAAACGGACTGCTTGAAGAACTCAGGCATCTCGACCCTGGTTTTGTAGAGAATGGGGAGATCATGAACCCCCACCGGGTCATGCGCGCGCTGGAAGTAGTACGCGCCACCGGTCATTCCATTCGCTCTTTTCAGAAAGGTACTGTCGCACAAAGGCCATTTAAAGTTAAAACGATCGGACTCGAATTACCCCGCCAGGAATTATATGATCATATCAATTTACGGGTCGATAAAATGGTGGAGGCAGGTTTGGAGAAGGAAGCCAGGGCCCTTTACCCATATCGTCATCTACCGGCCCTGCAAACGGTCGGTTACCAGGAGTGGTTTGAGTTTTTTGAGGGAAAAATTACCCGCGAAGCTGCCATAGGGCTGATCAAACAACATACCCGCAATTATGCCAAAAGACAGATGACCTGGTTTAAAAAAATGGAAGGCGTACACTGGGTTGATGCACGCCTTCCGATTGATGTGGCAAAAATTATATCTTAAATCCTACGGTAAGCAACACATTGCCCCCTGTATCTCTGAGGTTGGCAAAGGTATTAAGCCGGGGTGCGTTAACCCGGTAGGGAAAGTTTACATCCTTGGCGATCCGGTGCACATAGGTCAAGTCAACAAAAACTCCTTTATTCCTGTATCCCAGTCCACCACTCAGGTTCATGCGGTTCCCTTTTAATTCTTTATCCTTATACGGATTGCCCATATAGGAGAAACCGGCACGGGCCATAATGGTCTTGAATTTCAATTCCCCACCCAATCTGAAATTAAATGTGCCCTTATACAAAAGGTCGATAGCGGCATTGTAAGGGGAAAAAACAGATTCGGGGATGGTTTCATCCTGTGGGGAAAATTTCATCCACTTGTAGTTTACATACTCTATATCCGCCGTGACAAACCCTTTTTGCCGTTCAATGTTCTCCACCTCCCGAAATACAAAAGATCCACTCAGAATAAACCGGGTAGGGGAGCTCAGGGTATAGCGATTGACCGGAACCTCACCATTTGTAAAAACAGTGGATTTTACACTATCAAGTCCCTGCCCGGGACCAAACAGGTTCTCTACATCACCGGTCATAACAGAACTAAAGCTCTCCCTGATCAACATCCAGTTGGGGGTATGAAATGCCAGCCCGATCCGGATATAATCCTTGGGACGCCAGATGAGTCCGGCCCGGATATTCACACCTGCTCCGGTCAGATCATAATTCTCTGAATAACGCAGGTATCCAAAATCATTGTCATTGTCTCCACTGGCGTCTGATTCTGTGAATTGAGTGTATTTGTTAAGTTTGATGATAGGGATTCCCATGCTGGCTCCCAGGTAAAACTTCCGGTTGAAATCCTCGGCAATCCCGATATTAATTTCGGTAATCCCTCCGGAGGTCCGCACCAACTGCTCCTGGTCGGATATGGAAGCGAACTCCGGGCGTGCAATTACTTGCAGGTTACCGCCCACAGTAGCCGTGTCCACCAGGTAAGTATAAATGGCCATTTTAGTTTGAAGCGAAATGGCGTCGCTGTTCAGGGCATCATCAATGCTTAACCCGGAACTGGCAAACTGATCGGCCAGGGGTTCCGCAAAACTGCTGTAGTTATTCTGTCCTTTATAGTATGATTCCTGATTAAAATTGGCGGTTTGGGTAATGGTCAGCCCCAAAGCGGAACTACCTTTTCGGCCCATTCCTCCAAATACAAATCCCGTTGTACCCAGGTTGAATTTTCCCACCGATCCTGATCTGGCATCCGATCCCCTGAAACTTCCTTTCCCCCGGCCAAATTGATAGGCAGGGGTGAGTATAAAATCAGAGGTCTTAAAAAAAGCCAGTCCGGCCGGGTTTACATGATTTGCGCTGGCATCACCACCCAATGAACCCATGGCGCCACCAATGGCCTGGTTTCTCGCTGTACCATTGGGATAGGTCCAGGATAAACGCAGCGCTTCTTCGGGTATCTGGGCATAAGAGGAACCTGCCATGAGCAGGAGGGCTATGGTAAAAATCCGGGATCTCATCTGTAGATTTTAAATGATCATCAATTTCCTCCGCGGGTTGGACGGCTTACACCACCGCCACTGCTACTGCTGCTGGAAGAAGAACCCGAACTGGAAGAACTTGAAGAGCTGTTGTTATTGCTCGACGGGGTATAACTC
>JAYRZH010000159.1:0-4566 GCA_041916555.1 Chitinophagaceae bacterium
GCGGTATTGGTGCCCAACCTGAAAGATCTGTTTGGGATGTTCTTTGCAGAGTTTAACCAGCCTAAGCGCCTGTTCCCGGTTATGGGTCATGGTTTTTTCCAGGTACACATGCTTGCCTGCCGCTAAACTTGCTTTGGCTATTTCGTAGTGGGTATAGAGTGGGGTGGCGATCATAACCGCTTCCACTCCGGGGTTATCGAGGATGGCCTTGTAATCTTTGTGGTAGGTCCATTTTTTCCCGGAAAAATCTTTCCGGATGGCCTCCAGCCTGAATTCAAGTGTATCGCAAACGGCCACCACTTCTAATTTGTCGGAAAGTTCTTCGGCCATATCGATCAGCCCGCGGCCCCTGTCACCACAGCCAATAACGCCAATGCGAATTGGTTTTCCAGGTTCACTGCTGGCAAAAGCCTTCCACATTTGTTGGTGAAGGAGGACACCACCGGCCAGCCAGGAAGATTGCTTGACAAAATCCCTTCTTTTCATAGCTGCAAAAGTTAGTCATTTTTAGTTTTTTGGGAATGATATGACACCGTATTCTTGTTAAAATTTAAAAAAACGCAAGAATGTGGTGCTGGCCGTATCTTTTATCTCACCATGTTGATCTTTGTATATAAAATAGGCCGCCATCTCTTTTTTTGATTCTATAAATTCCATGGCCTGCTCCATACCCATCAGCATCAGGGCATTGTCATAGGCATCGGCGGTCATGGCGTCTTTGGCCCAAACGGTTACGCTGATGAGATTGGTACTCACGGGATAGCCTGTCCGGGGATCGATGATATGGGATAATGTCTTCCCTTCGCTTTCGTAATAGTTACGGTAGCTGCCGGAGGTGGTAATGGCCCCTTCGGGAAGCTTGATCTGTCGTTGAAGGGTATTCAGGTCCCATTCGTTTGTTTGAGGAGATTCGATTCCAACCCGGAACATTTCCCCGGATGCCCCTTTTCGGCCCTTCACTCTTATTTCACCACCCAGTTCTACCAGATAATTTTGAAGGCCTTTTTTTTCCAGCAAAAAGGCTATCTGGTCCACACTATAACCCTGAGCAATGCCATTCATATCGATCTGTACGCAAGGCATCCGCTTAAACAGTTGGTTGCCCCGGGTGGTTAACTGTTGGGATCCTGTACAGGCGAGGATACGGGCAATGGTATCTTTATTCGGGACATTGGTGCTTTTTTTAACCCCAAAGCCCCAGGCCTGAACAAGGGGTTTGACGGTAATATCAAACAAACCACGGGTATCTTTCCAGGTATTTAGCGAAGCATAATAAACCGATTCAAAATGGGCGTCCATTTTAATGGGTCCCTGTCCCTGGTTAAATTGGTTGATGAGGGAATAGGGTTTGTACAGGGAAAGCGAACTGTCTATTCCGGCAAGCAGGATATCAATTTCCGATTTGGTGACAAGGCTGTCATCTGAATAATAAAGGATGCGGTAGGTGGTTCCCTGGGCGGTTCCCTCTATGCGGTAGGGTCTTTCCTGGTTTTGAGAAGAAAGTATGAAAGCACAGAGAAGGAAATAGATAAGGAACATAAAAGGGCTGTGATTATCCGTTTTTGGGTGTATTGTAAAGGTAAAATTATAGTACATTTGAAAACGGTTATTTCCAATTCCCATCTATTCATTCGATATGCCCAACATGACATACAAATACGAAGATCTTTTTACCTTTTGCCAGGAAATACTAAAAAAAGCTGGATGCTCAGAAACGGATGCCCTCATGGCCACACGGGTATTGTTGTCGGCAGACCTGCGTGGCGTGGATTCTCATGGAGTGGCCAGATTGAGCGGATACATACGCTTATGGGAAGCCAAACGCGTCAACACCCGCCCTGCCATTAGAACGATTCATGAAACGCCTTCTACGGCAGTAGTGGATGGTGATAGCGGGCTGGGCCTGGTCGTAGCCCCGCATGCCATGCAAATTGCCATTGATAAGGCCAAACAGGTGGGCACGGGCTGGGTGAGTGTGCAAAACAGCAACCATTTTGGTATTGCGGGTTATCATGCCATGATGGCGCTGGAGCAGGATATGATCGGCATCGCGTTGACCAATGCAAGTCCGTTAGTATCCCCTACTTTTTCTACCGAACGTTTATTAGGCACCAACCCAATATGCGTGGCCATACCTGCCGGAGAAGAGCCTCCCTTTGTAGCCGATCTGGCAACCACCACCGCCGCTAATGGAAAGCTTGAAATTCTACAACGTAAGGGCGGTGTGGCGCCCCTGGGTTGGATCCAGAACAAACAAGGCAAGCCTTCCACCGACCCCCATGAACTGAAAGGGGGAGGAGCATTACTACCCTTGGGAGGTGACCGGGAGCATGGCAGTCATAAAGGATATGCATTGGGCGCGGTGGTGGATATATTTTCAGCCATCCTCAGCGGGGCAAACTATGGTCCGTGGGTTCCTCCGTTTCCTGCCTATGTGCCTATGCCAGATGAGCAACCTGGAAAGGGAATTGGGCATTTCTTCGGGGCTATGCGGATTGATGCATTCCGACAGGCGGATGAATTTAAACAGCATATGGACAAATGGATCCGTCGCTTTCGTTCAGCCAAGACCGTTGAGGGACAGGCTCGGGTCATCATTCCCGGCGACCCCGAAAGGGAAATGGAAGCGCTACGGATGAAAGAGAGAATACCTTTACTGGCCCCTGTAGTGGAGGATCTGAAGTTTTTAGGGGAGAAGTTCTCCGTATCCTTTATTTGATTTTACCGCAATGGCGCAATGACACCATGGAGGGTAAGTGTTTCTGACGTTACACACCGGCTTAGCCTCTTTGCGGTGAAGATTGCCTTACTACCCTATCAATCATCCTCCCTATCTTTGCCCTCGCAAAAAATCGAACAAGAATGAAAATCATGAAATTCGGTGGAACCAGTGTGGGGAAGCCGGAAAGGATGCATCAGGTTGCCCAACTGATTACCAGGGATGATGAACCCACGATCGTTGTGTTAAGCGCATTGTCTGGTACTACCAATGCCCTGGTGGCAATTGGGGATTCCCTGGCAAAAAGGGAGCGTGACCAGGCCAGTCAGCAGATCGCCCAACTGGAAGCCCATTACCAGCAGTTCATCAGCAACCTGTTGAAGACAGAAAAGGCTTTGCTGGCAGCCAAGGCCATTGTAGCCGAGCATTTTGAATTTCTGCAGATCATCTTAAAAATTTCCTTTAGCGAAGCCCTGAGCAAGGATATTCTGGCCCAGGGTGAATTGCTCTCTACCAAACTCTTTTCTGTTTACCTCGAAGAGATAGGTGTCGATCATAAATTGCTGCCCGCGCTTGAATTCATGAGCATCGACAGCAATGATGAACCCCAGGTGGGAACCATCAAAGTAAAACTGACGCAATTACTCAAGCAACACAGCAATAAGAAACTGTTTATTACCCAGGGATACATCTGTCGAAATGCCCGGGGCGAGGTGGATAACCTGAAGCGGGGCGGGAGTGATTATACAGCTTCCCTGGTAGCGGCCGCTATACAGGCCTCGGTTTGTGAAATATGGACGGATATTGATGGCATGCACAACAATGACCCACGTATTGTAAAGAAAACAAAACCGGTGGAGCAGTTGAGTTTTGAAGAAGCCGCCGAGCTGGCTTATTTCGGGGCCAAGATCCTGCACCCGGCTTCCATCTGGCCGGCCCAGCATTACAAAGTGCCTGTGAAGTTGCTCAACACGATGGAACCAACGGCCAAAGGAACACTCATCACCGAAGAAGCCGGTAGCGTAGGGGTAAAAGCCGTGGCAGCCAAAGATAATATCATCGCCATCCGCGTGAAAAGCAGCCGGATGCTCCTGGCCTATGGTTTCTTAAGAAAGATATTTGAAGTGTTTGAAAAATACCGCACCCCCATTGATATGATCACAACTTCTGAGGTAGCCGTTTCGCTCACTATTGACAGCCGCGACCACCTGAAGGAGATCATCAAGGAACTTGAACCCTTTGGTACCGTTGAAGTGGATGAAAATCAGGTGATCGTTTCCGTGGTGGGGAATGAGATTTCTCAAACGGAAGATATCATCAAAAAACTATTTGGTTCCATCGTGAACATCCCCGTTCGGATGGTTTCCTATGGTGGCAGTCCGCATAATATCTCCCTGCTCGTGTCGGCAGAGAATAAGACGAGGATTTTACAACAGTTGAATAAGGGAATGTTTGGGCTGGAGTAGGGGAATGGTGAATAGGTGAATAGGTGAAAATGCAAAACCTATTACCTATTACCTAATACCTATATTCTAAAACCTAAAACCTATAACCTAAAAAACCCACCCCCCCCAAAAAAAAATCAAACCACCAGCATCGCATCACCATAGCTAAAGAACCGGTATTTATCCTTGATGGCTTTCTTGTAGGCTTCCATGGCCAGGTCATAACCGGCAAAGGCGCAGGTCATGATCAGTAAACTGGTTTTGGGCAAATGGAAATTGGTGATCAGCGCATCGGCGATATTAAAATCGTAGGGCGGATGAATAAAGATATTGGTCCAGCCTTCGGATGGTTTCATTAATTTCTGGGCGGTAAAGGATGATTCCAGGGCGCGCATGGTGGTG
>JAYRZH010000160.1:0-4517 GCA_041916555.1 Chitinophagaceae bacterium
CAAGCCCCTGGTGGCCAAAAATGTCAAGACGGTCAATAAAGTATTTGAACAGCGGGCGATGTTGGCCGGTACCGGGTTATTATTAAAAGTCATGCGGCAGTTTTCTTCGGTGTATGAAAGCAAGGGGTTCTACCTGGTGAAAAACGGACAGGTAGGCTGGATCTCAGCCTATGTAGATGAAGCTGTGGATTAAACCTGGTTATTTTTCAAAAAGAATCAGGCAACTGGATGGGTTAAGGGTGATCTTTCCTGAGACGGCGGATGCTTTAACCACTTTATTGTTCCTTATATAATAATTCCATTTTCCCGGCGGCAGAACAAGTTGTTTGGAGCCATTGGCTCCACTGTAAGCAACCAGCACCTTTTTCCAGGAATCATCAACCGCTTCGCCATTAAGGGTAAACACGATCAGGTCGTCGCTGGTTGTCTGGATAAACTCCAGGTTCTCCCTTATCTGCTGGGCGGTTTCCATGTGAAAGACAGGATGCGATTTTCGCAGGCGGATCAGTGCTTTTACATAATCAAAAACATCCTTGTTTTTAGTTTTCAATCCCCAGTTAATGGCATTGATGCTATCCGGGCTGTCGAAGGAGTTCTCCACGCCTTTTTTTGTACGCATGAATTCCGTCCCGGCATGGAGAAAGGAAATACCCTGAGAGGTGAGAACAATCGACAGGGCAAGTTTGTGCATTTCCTTTCTGTCGGCATTGGTTTTACCGGGGGTAGAGAGTTTTAGCTTGTCCCACAGTACATGATTATCATGGCACTCACAATAGGTGATGGTTTGGTAGGGTTCCTCCGCATAGGGGGCTTTGGAATAATTCACCAGAGAGTAATCAATTTGTGGATGCCGGCAGGAGGCCACTACCCCAAATTTCACTGATTCCAGGGCCTTGCTTTTTCCATTGACAAACCCCTGGTCACCCGGTTCAAAAACGCTTCCTTTTATTCCATCCCGGATATCATCACTAAAAACCGCGATCCGGTCAAGTTTGGAAGCATTGGCTTTAAGCGCCCGCAGGTTATCCGGTAATGGCGAGGCGCCGGCTGTCCATCCTTCCCCATAAATAAGAATATCGGGCCGAATGCGGTGAAGTTCCTGGGAGATGATATTCATCGTCGCAATATCGTGTACACCCATCAGATCAAACCGGAACCCATCAATGTGATACTCTTTAACCCAGTATAGTACGGATTCAAGAATAAACTTCCTGACCATAAAACGTTCACTGGCGATTTCGTTTCCGCAAGCGGTGGCGTTGGAGAACTGGCCTTTTTCATTCTGTCTGTAATAATATCCAGGCACCAATTCATTGAAATAGGAATCCTGGCTAAGCCGGGTATGGTTATAGACCACATCCATCACCACACGCAGGCCATTATCATGAAATGACTTTACCAGGGTTTTGAACTCCCCTACCCTTACTGTTCCGTCAAAAGGGTTATTGGAGAAGGAACCATCGGGGGTGTTGTAATTGAGGGGATCATATCCCCAGTTATATTGGGGGAGGTTGAGTTTTGATTCGTCGATTGAATAAAAATCAAAGGAAGGGAGCAGGTGTACGTGGGTCACTCCCAGTTCGCGGATATGATCTATTCCGGTGGACAGCCCCTCTTTATTATGTGTTTTCTTTTCGGTAAGCCCCAGAAATTTTCCTTTTTGGCGAATACCGGCGCTCTGGTGGATACTGGCATCCCGTACCTGTAATTCATAGAGTATGGCATCGGTCTTTTTCTTTAGTTCCGGACTTTTATCGTTACTCCACCCGGTAGGATTGGTTTCGGCCGGGTCAAAAACCTGGGCCCTTTTTCCATTCACGCCAACAGCTTTGGCATAGGGGTCGGGAACTTCTGCGCTCCACTTTCCCTGGTTGCGAACCTGGAATACGTAGAATTTCCCTTTCCAGTCACCCGGGAGGGTTTGAACCCAGGTACCCCCTTCCGATTTTTTCAGGCTAAAGACTTGCAAGGCTGTTCCGCCTGTCCCTTTTTCATACAACAGGATTCTTGCGGAATCCGCTACCGGTGCCCATATCCGAAACGAGGAACTTAGGGGTGAATAGGTTAGTCCAAGGTCATTACCCTCATAAATGGGGTAATCAGCAAACAGGGGTTGTTGAGACCGGGCAGCAGGCATAAGGGTAACCAATACGGTGAAGGCAAATAGGATCTTTCTCATACGGGGGGTCTTTCGTAAAACCAATACAAATGTTGGATAAATTAAGCATACACTAATTTATTAGCGGAAATTTTTTCTACCCGTTTTTCTGTAAATTCACCACCACTTATTAAATCAACATGGGATATCTTCAGATAAAGAAAACGCCAAAGTCATACGATGCGGTTATCGTTGGATCCGGTGCCGGAGGCGGTATGGCGGCTTATACACTGGCCAATGCCGGCTTAAAAGTTTGTTTGCTTGAAGCCGGGCACCAATATGATCCACAAAAGAATGTGACCCAGTTAAAAAACCCCTGGGATTCCCCCCGACGAGGCGCTTCCACAAAATACCGGCCATTTGGTGATTTTGATGCCTGCTATGGTGGCTGGGACCTGGAAGGCGAGCCCTATACCAAGAAAGATGGAACGCAATGGGACTGGTGGCGTGCCCGTATGGTGGGTGGACGTACCAACCACTGGGGGCGTATTTCGCTCCGGTTTGGCCCCAAAGATTTCAAGCGTCGAAGCATTGATGGATTGGGGGATGACTGGCCCATCAGTTATGAAGACGTAAAACCCTATTACGACAGGATAGATAAGTTGATTGGTGTATTTGGTACTAATGAAGGATTGGAAAATGACCCTGACGGATATTTCCTCCCTCCTCCCAAACCCCGCTTGCATGAATTATTTATTAAGAATGCCGCCCAAAAGGCCGGGGTAAGGGTCATACCCTCGCGGCTTTCCATCCTTACCAAAAAGATCAATGAGGACAGGGGGGAATGTTTTTATTGTGGTCAATGCAGCCGGAACTGTAGCATGGCCAAAGCCGATTTTTCTTCCTCCAATGTATTGGTTTACCCCGCTCTTAAAACGGGTAATGTGGATGTGATCACGGAAGCTATGGTTCGGGAAGTGCTAACCGATAAGGAAGGGCTGGCTACCGGTGTTTCTTACATTAATAAAGCAGATATGCAGGAATACCAGGTTAGCGGCAGAACAGTGATACTGGCTGCCAGCGCCTGTGAAACCTCCCGTATCATGTTAAACTCCAAGTCACCCAGGCACCCAAATGGGTTGGCCAACTCCAGCGGCGTGGTTGGAAAATACTTACATGATTCTACCGGTGCGGCCATGGGTGGTATCCTGCCTGATTTGCTGGGAAGAAAGCGATATAATGAAGACGGGGTTGGGGGCATGCATGTGTATTCGCCCTGGTGGCTGGATAACAAGAAATTGGATTTCCCCCGCGGATATCACATAGAATACTGGGGTGGTATGGGACAACCGGCCTATGGGTTTGGTTGGGATATCCATGGCCTGAATGGCAAGTACAAAGTAAATGGCACCCAAAAGCAGGCAGGTGGTTATGGTAAATCCTTAAAAGAAGACTACCGCTATTTTTATGGCGCGGGTGTAGGCATGGCAGGACGTGGCGAAGCCATTCCCACTATTGATAACTATTGCGAGATAGATCCCAATGTGGTGGATAGGTATGGCATTCCTGTTTTACGGTTTCATGTAAAATGGAGTGATCACGAGATCAAACAGGCCAAACACATGAAAGAGACCTTCAAGGAGATCATGGAGGCGATGGGGGCAGTGATTACCTGGGGTGATACGGATGGGCCTGAAAATAACTGGGGCATCAGCCGGCCCGGGGAAATCATTCACGAGGCGGGTACCGCCCGTATGGGATCAGACCCCAAAACTTCAGCGCTCAATGGCTGGAATCAGGCCCATGATTGTAAAAACCTGTTTGTGGTTGACGGCGCGGCCTTTACTTCCCAGGCAGATAAGAACATAACCTGGACCATCCTGGCCCTGAGTATGCGGGCCTGCGAGTATATTGTTGATCAAATGAAAAAACGCAGTTTATAACCATTACCCCATAAAAATAAAACTATGGACAGAAGAGAATCCCTTCGACTTTTGGCCACCGGTGCCATTGCCGGAGGTTCGCTCTTGGCCGGTTGTAACGATAAGGAGGAAACCGCAGCGGCCGGCGCTGAAGACATAAAATTTAATCTGGACAGGGCGCCTGAAGAATTGGAGAGAGATACCAGGCTGATGAAGGAAACCTTCTTCACCAAGGAAGAAATGACCACCCTGGCCGTGCTGGCGGATATCATCATCCCTAAAGATGAAGTAAGCGGAAGCGCGACAGAAGCGGGAGTGCCCGATTTTATTGAGTTTATCGTAAAGGATATGCCCAATTACCAGAACCCCATGCGGGGAGGATTGCGCTGGCTGGATGTACATTGCCTTAAGCAATATGGCAAATCATTTACAGCCTGTACCAATACCCAGCAGTTGGAGTTTGTGGATGCCATAGCGTATCCTGATAAAGTAAAACC
>JAYRZH010000161.1:0-4477 GCA_041916555.1 Chitinophagaceae bacterium
TTTTTATGATGGCGCATTCAAACTGGCCGTTGACACCGGTCATTCCATCATTCCGGGCGTGATATTTAACACGAGGAAAGTTTTACCTACCAATAAATCATTCTATTTCTGGCCTCACAAACTTGAAATGCATTTTTTGCCTCCCATCTCGCCTGCCGGCAAGTCAGTGGATCAACTCAAACAAGAGGTATATGATATAATGAAAGATCATTACCTGGCTTATTCACCAGTATAGAAGCTACGGGTTCGGTTGATCTTAAGGTCCTGAAGTATGGAAGCCTTGGGACTGATGCTGATATTAAAGAACCTGAAATTACCGATGGGGGTAACATTGATAGACATCTGCCAGCAGTGCATTTCGCGGGAAATACTGAGTTGCAGGCTTTGCATTTTGGTATCCTTCAGGTCATACAGACCGTTGGCCGTAAGTTTCCATTTGGGAGCCAGGTTAAACCCACCGGAGAAATTCATGCTGGAAAATATTTCCCGCTGAAACCCGCTGAAATCAGGTTTTAATCGTTCAGAAAAATTCAGTGAAAAGCCCAGACTCAGGTTCCATTCCACATTGAAATCCACAAATTCATTGGGATTTTGCTGCATATAGTCCAGCAACCGCTGCTGGTCGGCTGCCAGCAAGGGGTCATTGGCATAGGTCTGGTCGATCTGCTCCTGTCGCTGTTTTTCCTTTTCAGGGTCTTTGGGTTTGCTTTGGAAACTGGTGGATACAGTTACCTGGGCGTTGGATAAACGACCGGGTTTGAATTTACCACCCTGCCAGGCATATTTGGCAATCCGGTACCCGGCGCTGTCAAACTGGTATGGGTTGAGTGTACCACTGGCGGTGATATTGATCTTGTCAAACAGCGTGCTCCGCACATACATCGAAATATCACTGAGGTTGAGAGAATCGGCCATGAAGTTGTAACTGCCGGTAAGACCATACCCGTCGATCAGTTTCACCTTTTTTCCTTCCTTGGCCGCTTCGGTGGTATCATTCTTTGGCCGGATCTTCATCTCCAGGTTATTATCGATGGTAAAGCTCATCCCGGCAAACTGTCTGCCCCCTGCATAAGTGTACACCGATCCGCCAATGGCGTTATAATTCAGTTTTCGGCCGGTGGTATCAATCTGTACCGACCGCAGATATTTTTTATTGAGATCGGGGGTATAGTTAAAGCTAAGCGATGGCCGCACCACATGACGCAATGCCATCAGCCTTGATTTTTTAAACCGGAACAACCCAAATACCGCCGTACTGAAGGAAAGACTAAACCCGGTTGATTGTTCGATAAATAAACCTTTGTTGAAGGTGGTATCCACACGCTTGGTGGTGCTGTTCCAGGTATAATCAGTTGTACGCTGTATCCAGTTCTGGCTATAGGATATACCCGGCGATATGATCACATTTCCATTCAGCACCGGGGGAAGGGCCAGCGTGATTGGTACGTTATGCCGAGCGGAATAATAGGCCGTATCAAGCAGGTATTTGAGCAGAGGTTTTACACCATTCTTCCCATAGGTCAGGGTATCGATAAAGCTGATCTGGTTGGTAAATGAGCCATTGTAAGCGATACCCAGTTTTTCATACCACTTTGGGGTGCCCAGCATTTTCTTCTTTTGGAAGGGATAAAGGGTGCTTACGGAAAAACCAACATTGGGAATATTCAGGTTGACCAGACGGGTACGGCTGTTCTGGTTATGGTTGGCGCTCAGTGTCAGGTTATAGGGTTTCCCTTTCCAGTTCTTGGAATAGGAAATGGAAGAACTCATCTGGTTTTGAAGGTTCAGGTTAGGGCTATAAGCCACATACTGGTTAAACCGGGTAGAACCTGCGGATACATTGGCGGAGAAACTGGTTCCAGGGCGGGCTTTGGAATCGACCGCGTGGTTCCAGGTGATAAAAAAGGTTTTTACCTTGTTGTAATCAGGGTCCCCTTTAAAATTGAACTTGGTGACCTGGTATTTTAGGCTAAAGGCCCCACTGTACCTGTATCTCCTCCGGTAAGTTGGCCGGAGATCGGCTGACCAGCCCCCATACGAATAGAGATTGGTACGAAGGGTTACATCAAAATAATCGTTCAGCACCTTGTAATACCCCATTCCTTCCAAACCTACCCCAAACTGGTCATTGACGGTAAACTGCGGGGGAAGAAATCCCGAATGTCTTCCCCGGTTGAGGGGAAAGAACCCAAAAGGCAAATAGATCGGTATGGGTACTTTTTCAAATTCCGGGTGTATGGGTCCTGAAATCGCCACTTTTCCGGTTACCATCTTGATCTTATTATAACGAAAACCAAAATGGGGGTCATCATAGTTACAGGTGGTAATAACCCCTTGGCCCGCGTAAATCGTGTCCCCGATCTTCTTTGAACCAGAAGCCTGTAGATAGATCTCCTCCTGTTTGGTAAAGGTGTTTTTTGTAACCCCTTTCTGTGTTTTAAAATTAAACTGGATCTGGTCGCTTAAAAAGTCTTGTTCACCCTGCACAAATTGAACACGCTCTTTGGTTCGGCCCAATGAATCACGGGAGCCATTGGCCGTTACGATCTGTGTTTCCTGGTCAAGCTCCACAACCGGCGCTTTGAGTTCAATATCCTTAAAATTGGTTTTTGTCTTGCCATACAAAAAAACCTTCCCTGTATCCACCAGCACCACCGCTGAATCTTCGGCCTCATAATAAATGGGGGCATCCAGGGAATCTTTGGAGAGTTTATAGTTAAATGTATCTATTTTGGCTACTCTCGCGGTATCATTCCCTGCGACCGGGATGGTATCGATTACCTGGGAAGATTGCCCGGGGACATTGGTGGCCGGTCGGGCCTCGGCAGGCTCCTGCCGCTGGGGAAGACTGGGTGAATTGCGAACAGGATTTGATTTTAACCTGGCGGGAATCGTATCTGCGTATTTTGTTAAAGTGCTGTAAAAACCATGACCCTCTGCATAATAAGCAGCAGTTTTCCACGTCTGTGTAAAAAATAATACAGCAGTGAGTAGGGCTGCCAAGCCGTAAATTGAAGTAATTTTGCGCAGTCGATTCATACGGTATCCGGCAAAAATAAATGTTTAATACCTAAATGATTGTGAAGATTAAACTAACCCTTTCTTAAAAGACGTATGATGAAGAGATATTCAACAAAGATCGTAGCCCTGGTCATAGGTTCTCTGGCCCTTTATTCGTTTGTCGCTCCCGGTTATCAGAAAAGCGTCAATACTATCATTGTTGACCCGGGGCACGGAGGTTTTGATTCCGGTGCCAAAGGGGCATATTCCACAGAGGCGGAAATTTGCCTTGAAGTGAGCCTGAAGCTTGGGAAGATGCTTGAAAAAGAGATCCCTGATCTGAAAATTCTCTATACCCGCACCACGGATATCATGGCGGGAAATAAATCAACCAAGAACGAGGGCCTTCGGTACCGGGCTGACTTTGCCAACCAATCCGGGGCCGACCTGTTCATTGCCATTCACTGTAATTCCGCCCCCAAGATCCGGCATAGTGAACGATCCGGGTACCGGTATGTGGGCAAAGGGAAGAAAAGAAGAAAGGTTCCCACTTATCGCACCTGGTACACCCCCAACCCGGCCCATGGCACTGAAACATTTGTTTGGGCTGTTGATCGCAATGAGGCCAAAGGAGATGCCATGAAAGCCGAAGATATGTATGGGGAGGATGATTCCACCATCGTGGCACCGGATGAAAATGACCCCGTAATAAAAGCCCTCCGTCTCCTATACGCCAAGAAATTCTTTAAAAACAGCGTTACCCTGGCCGACCTGGTTGAAAAAGAGTTTGTGGCCTCCGGCCGCTTTAGCCGTGGGGTAAAACAACGCAATGAAGCCGGAATATGGGTATTACAGGCCACCGGGATGCCAAGTATCCTAGTAGAGTGCGGGTTTATGAGCCACCGGGAAGAAGAGGACTACCTGAATAGCGAAAAAGGACAGGAAGAAATTTGTGCCAGCATCACCAATGCGGTCAAAAATTATATCACCTGGCTGGAGAATCATAAGAACAATAATCAAAATGGAAACGGTGGAGGCGGAAGCCAGACGGTTAAACCTGCAGCCGTTATGCCCCGCAATACTGCAAAAAAAGCCAGTTAACACCCGATTTGGCTCAGATTCACTAATTTGCCATCGATTAAGGGCCCAAGCCCC
The DNA here is from genome assembly GCA_041916555.1 of Chitinophagaceae bacterium. GTDB lineage: Bacteria > Bacteroidota > Bacteroidia > Chitinophagales > Chitinophagaceae > SpSt-398. The sequence continues at coordinate 4,156 of JAYRZH010000161.1, forward strand.
TTAAAATCAGGCAAATGAAAATCAGCAACGAATTTAAAGTCGGCATTCTTGTTATCGTAGGCCTTACCCTCCTGATCCTGGGATTTAATTTTCTGAAAGGAAAAGACATCTTTAACAGGCAAACCAAATTATACGCCGTGTTCTCCGACCTCGGCAGTTTGCAAAAATCAAACCCCGTTAAGATCAATGGCCTTGAAGTGGGAACGGTGTATGATTTTAAAGAAATCGATAAAAACCTCAGCGGTATCATCATTACGATAAACATGAACCGGGATGTAAATATCCCCAGTAATTCGGTGGCTACTATCGAATCTGAATTATT
>JAYRZH010000162.1:0-4473 GCA_041916555.1 Chitinophagaceae bacterium
TGACCTGAAAAACTATGAAGCCAAATTCAGGGAACCGCAATTGTTTACCTATAAAAGTTATGAGGTGGTGGGCATGCCCATGCCCAGCAGCGGAGGGCTGTTGGTAAATCAAATGATGAAGATGGTGGAAAATAAACCACTCCCCTCCTACGGTTTTCTTTCTGCCAATGCCGTACAATTAATGACCGAAGTGGAAAGAAGGGCCTATGCCGACCGGGCTACCTATATGGGGGATGCCGATTTTTATAATGTCCCTGCTAAAGAATTGGCTTCTGAAAAATATTTGCAAAAAAGAATGCAGGACTTTCAGCCTGGTAAGGCCGGCAATAGCCAACAGGTAAAACCCGGACAACTACCAGGCTATGAAAGCGAAGAAACCACCCACCTTAGTGTCATTGATGGGGAAGGAAATGCCGTTTCCGTAACCACCACCCTTAATAATTCCTATGGCAGCCGCACCGTGGTAGGTGGCGCTGGTTTTCTGCTAAATGATGAAATGGATGATTTCAGCATCAAGCCCGGAGTGCCTAATATGTATGGTGCCATTGGCGGAGAAGCCAATGCCATTGCCCCTGGTAAAAGAATGCTTAGCTCCATGACCCCCACCCTGGTGCTGAAAGCGGGCAAACCTTTTTTGGTAGTCGGTACCCCCGGAGGAACCACCATTCCCACATCGGTATTTCAAACACTGATCAACATCATTGATTTTGGAATGACAACCGAAGACGCCCTTTACCAACCAAAATTTCACCACCAATGGCTGCCTGATGTCATAGAGGTGGAAAAAGCCTTTCCATTATCCACCCGTTTGGAACTTGAAAAAATGGGTTATAGCATCAAAGAAAGAGGGAGTATCGGACGTACAGAGATCATTAAAGTAAGGGATGACGGGACCATTGAAGCCGTAGCGGATAACCGCGGAGAAGACGCGGCCGCAGGCTATTAATAATCACTTGCCGGCAACATCCGTATAAATCCCTATTTTTGAGCTTAATTGCAAAACAATCTTAATATATACCTGCCGGCCACCAACCCAACTTCATGAAAAAATTTACCCTGCTCTTTCTTTTTTCCGTATTCCTAATCCTCTCTGGAAATTCACAAGTCAGAACCCATCTTTTTGCCGGGCCGCAGATGGCAACCGCGAGTTATAAAATGGCCGGCAATAAACAGGAAACCAGTTTCAAACCCGGGTTTATGGCAGGTATAGGTTTAAAAGTACCCTTTGACCATCAGCTCTATTTTGCCCCCACCATATTTTACAGCCTCAAGGGCTATAAAGCCACGCTCACCGACCCCTCATCCCTTCCCGATTTGCTGGCCATCAACAATGATGTAACGGTACACTCTGTGGAATTAGGATTTCTCCTTCACCTCGACCTTTCCCCTGCCGCCAATCATCTTTTTTTAAGGGCCGGCCCTTCCCTGGATTTTGCCTTGTTTGGGAGAGAGAAGTTTGACAAATCAAACGGAGACAAGGTTAACCGGCCAATGAAGTTTGGATTTGGTGACTATGGTCATTACCTCGCTTCCGGGTTGGTTCATTTTGGTTATGAAACTTCTTCTTTCTATCTCATGGCCCAATACCAGGGAACCCTGGGTTCCATCAGCAACCTGGATGATGGCCCCGTGATCAAGCACCGTGTGGTTGGGTTGACAGCCGGGATTTATTTAAAATAAAAAACCTGTCCCAACCGGAACAGGTTCTCTGCAAATCATTTAATAGTTCGATTGGTCAGGTTTCAACCAGGATCAGGGAATCCATACCCTTTATTCCAAGGTTTTTCTCTGATACAAAACCCTCCCCGTATTGCACGCCAATCTTTTTTCCCATCATTCTTGCCCGGCCAATCACTGAATCCAGAAAGCTGGGGGTGGAGATATAGGTTTGCGGACCATCCGATTCATTTTCGGGGTTATAGAATTGGGTAGTGTAGGCCTTGATCGATTCCATTCTTTTTTCAAAAACCGCGGTGATATCGATGACAAAATCCGGCTCGATATACCGGTCCTGCACATAATGAAACACGTATTTGGGGCGCCAGGGATCCTGGGCTATGCCCATTTCGTTGGTGGTTTCGATTTTTCTCAGGCCGGAGAGATAGCAGGCATCGGCGATCAGCCGACCGGCACGCCCATGATCGGGGTGACGGTCTTCCAGGGCGTTTCCAATGATGATCTCGGGTTGATATTTTCGAATCGCCTGTATCAGCTTTCGTTGGTGGGCCTCATCATTCTTAAAAAATCCATCGGCCATTTTCAGGTTCTCCCTGGCGGAAATACCGAGGATACGCGCGGCTTCCGCCGCTTCCTGGTACCGCGTATCAACCGAACCCCGCGATCCTAATTCGCCCTGGGTCAGGTCAACAATACCGGCTTTTTTACCCCGGGCTATTTCATTCAATATCCATCCGGAACAGCCTAATTCCACATCATCGGGATGGACCCCGATGGCCAATAAATCCAGTTTCATAATTAAAATTTGGGCAAATGTATAACAAGCTTATTTACTTACCGCCTGCCTGTAAGGGGTATTATACCAGGTGGCATCGATCTCCCGGACAATATTCTCTATCTGCCAGTCCACCTTGTCTTTCAGGTCCCAGTCCTGCTTAAGACTGCTTCCAAAGAAAAAGGCTACTGTTTGGTAAAACCTGGCGGTTACACCACCGCGAAACTCTTTCACAATCTCGTAGCAATTATTCCCCGTTTGCCGGTTGATCAGTTTCATGAGGATTTTGCCCTGGTAAACAGATAGATTGGACAGCGGATCGGCAAACTGGTCTTTCAGTTCTTTCTCGCGTGACTTGATATACTTTTTTCTTTCCTTTTTAGAACTAATCCCTTGCAGTTTGGCATTTATATCATTCATCAACACGCCCGCGGTTCGGGCATACGGGTATGTAACATAAACGGCATTGCGCAACCGGGTCCATTCACGGATGTATTTCTCCAGTTCTTTATCCGACATTTTGGAAACCCATACCATTTCATTCTCGGTATAACTCATCCACTCATTCCAGGGTCCCCACATGTAGATGGCTGAGGTAATGATGGTATCATTAGGCCCCCAACGGGAGGGGTCGATGGGAGGTGGCGGGCCAAACACGGAATCCTGCTCATATTGGGCCTGAGAGGCAAAGGAGCAAAGGAGTATCAATCCTGCTAAAAAGGAGCGGTATGGCCATTTGTTTTTCAACTGATCTAAAATACAATAATCAGACAAGGATTCAAGGCCTTTCGCTGTATCAAAAGGTTAAAACTTAGCCTTTTTCCTTGCGGTTTAAACGATCGATCCCACTGATAATGAAGCCGATGACCATGAGTATGGTCCCCAGCCAGAGCAGGTTGATCATCGGAAACTTGTAGGCCTTAAGGGTTACATACTGCATGGCTGAGTTGGATTCTTTTACCCCTATATCAGCATGACCTGATTCGGTCTTTTCAAGACGCAGGATCAGGTTTTCCAAAACCACCGTATCGGGGTTAGAGAAACTGCCACCGGAGGTTGCCACCAGGATGGGTTTTGCCACATAACTCTCCCCTTGCTGGGGTTGTACCTTGATGGTGGCCACATAGGCTTTGTCACCGGTCTTAAACCCTGGCAGGGGTATTGTATCGATGGTGCGGATATCCTCCAGTACGAGCATGCCTTTTGAATAATAGGATGTATCCTTCAGGTCCATGTGCCGGGTGTCAAAAACCGAAGTATCGGCGTTTTTCTCCGGATCGGGAAGAGAGGTGATATAGGTAAAGATATCATGGTCCCAATAATGTTTAGAGTCAGGATTGGCCAGCAACCCTTCATTCCCATTGTGGTTAATAAAGGCATTGGGGGCCAGGGTAAACCCACCTTGGCCTGTTGTGTCTTTGAAATCAAGCTTGTAATACCAGAGGGTTTTCTTATCATGTTTTTGTTCCGACACATAGGTCACATCAAACTTGCCCATCCGTGTAGGGACGCCACGCACCAGGGTCAGGTTTTCACCGGGTTTCTCCTTTGATTGTTCACCCAGCGGTACATAGATACCACTGGTATTGTAAGAAAGGACTTCCTTCTTAGCAGATGAAATGAGGATACCCACCAGCATCATCCCAAAACCCAGGTGGGCCAGCGAGCCCCCGGCTTTTTTCCATTTACCTTTTGCACCAATCCAGATATAGGAGGCGTTCGCCACAAGGGCATAAATACTGGTGAGGAGCGCGATCCAGATAGCGGCGAGAAAACCAGCCCCGTGCTCCCGGTATTCAACCCCACCAAAGATCCAGATCAACAGGGAAATAACCAGTGCGATAAGGGTAGGCCACAGGATCTTTTTCCAAAAATGCGCCTTGGTTGTGCTTTTGTATTTCAGGTATTGGGTAATGGCGGTCAGCAGGCCAAGGATTATGGCCACGAAAATGATCACCCTGTTATACGCAAACAGCACATCCTCCCCCATTGTAAACCCACTGGGAAGGAATTTGGCAAAC
>JAYRZH010000163.1:0-4391 GCA_041916555.1 Chitinophagaceae bacterium
ACCAATGGGCCTCCCACCCCCTGCGAACGGAAAGGGAAAGTCACCTGCGAAAATTGGGCATTGTGGCGGAGCAGATGGATCAACCCGCTTCACTGCTGTTTGACCAATGGGAAAACTATCAATCGCTGCTTACCAATAAAGTCTATGAAGGAGTACAGTTTGACGGGGAACCCGAATTGGTAAGTGCCGATGGGTTTAAGGAAAGATACCTGTCGGAAATGGCACAATATGCCCTGCCCCCTGTTTACCAGGGGTATTATGACAACCGGTTAATTTCCCCTATCAGCGTCGGTGAATTGCGACCCCGGGAAACTGGCAAAGAGTTTCACGACCTGTTTTCCCCGGAACGTGTTTCCATCCAGAAAAAGATACAGGTATTAACGACAGATATCAATGTGCTTCAATCTATAACCCGAAAGGAGATTGATGTTAAGACCTTTGATTTTGATGGAGAGAAATATCCGTCCTCACGCGCTGCCGAAGTATTGGCCAGATTGGAGCAGGAAAAAAGTGCATTAGAAAATAGTTTGCAGGAAGCGGACAAGGAAGTGGTGGGGTATTTCCTGCAACTGGCAGCCCTTAAGGAACCTGGGCAGGAAGAAAAATACCAACAATTGTACCTGGACTATTTTTCCCTTCGGGAAAAGGTGGAGGAAACCAGCCGGGTCATTGATGCCATGATGGGGCCCTTAACTTCTATCTACCAGGGAGAAACGCAAACCCTTGAAGGCATTCAATCGGCAGTATCCCATTTGAAGGGTCATACCGAACCTGCCTTTAAAACCATTTGCCGGTTTTGGATGGAGCGGGGAATTCTTGACCCGAACAGTGAAGCAGCCGGAAAACTGGAGCGGTTCCTTCAGGCGGATTATCAATATTTTTCCGGAGCGGAGTATTTCAATGCGGAATGGGTGATATTGGGCGAACTTGTCAATGAGGTCTGGGCTGGAGCCCATCGCTACCAGTTTGCCCAATGGAAAAAACTACTACAGGAACAATTATCCTTGTTGCCTCAATAATCCAGTTCCAATCCTAGCCGGTCTTTTAGTTCCTTGACCAGGGGGAATTCTTTTACCATATCCAGGTATTGTTCGCGCATGGTAGGGGGGGCTTCGGTTTTGGGTTTCAGACCAGGGTCATCATTCACAATGATCGAGAACTGGATGGGGCGGATATGTAATTGCTCCATCAGGAACTCACTCGCCCTAACCCTTTCCTTTTCCAGAAATTTCTGTTCAAGGTTGTTATTGGTGACAGCATCAAAACTATTGCCGGAGGTGATCCGCAGGGATGCCAATTGAAATGGCTGGGCGGCAGAGTTTTTTTCTTCTTTTAGTTTGTCTATAAACCGGTCCCATGCCTGTTTTAGGGAAGATTCTTGTAATTCCTGTGGGGCGTGGGAATTTGTATCCTGGCTGTTTCCATTCCCCACTTTATTGCGGAGTTTGCTCAGGGCGCTTAGTTTCCCTTTGGTACCCGGTTGAGCCCGTTCTGTTACGGGCTCTTTTGGGGCAGGTGGGGTTTCAATAACGAGTTTTGGGGCCTGGGATTCAGAAGTCTTTTGAATGGTGCCCGTCTTTTCAGTTGATTTTACCTGAACCGGGGCGATACGCCTAAAATTGACCGCTTTTACCTGGTCAACTTGTTTTTTTTTTACCAAACCGCCTTCTTCCACCGAAAGCTCCAGGGCCTGTTTCAGGTAGGAGAGTTTGATAAGGGCCAGTTCAACATGCAGTTTTTTATTCCGGGCGGCTTTATAATTCAGTTCGGCCTCTCCCAATACATTCAATGCGCTGATCAACCAGGGGGCGCTTACATTGGCGGCTTTTTCTTTGTACCTTGATTGAAAGCTTTCCACCACTTCCAACAGACCGGCTGCTTTATCATCTTTGCATACCAATAGGTTCCGGATAAACTCGGCAAACCCATTGATCACCAGGTCACCTTCAAATCCTTTACGGTTGATATCGTCATACAGGAGCAGGGCGCCTGCGAGGTCTTGCTGGAGCATCAGGTCAAGTAAGCGGAAATAATAATCCGCGTCCAGGATGTTGAGGTGTTCCAGCGTATTGGTATAGTTCAGTTCACCTCCGGTAAAACTCACGATCTTATCCAGGATACTCAGGGCGTCGCGCATGCAGCCTTCGCTTTTCTGGGCTATGACCTGCAGGGCGGCCTTGTCGGATCTGATCTCTTCTTTCTGGCAGATTTCTTCCAGGTGCTCTACCGTATCGTTGAGGGTGATGCGTTTGAAATCAAATATCTGGCAGCGGCTCAGGATCGTCGGAAGGATCTTGTGTTTTTCCGTGGTTGCCAGGATAAATATCGCGTAAGAGGGAGGTTCTTCCAGTGTTTTGAGAAATGCGTTAAAGGCGGCGGAGCTTAACATGTGAACCTCATCGATGATATACACTTTGTATTTTCCGGCCTGTGGGGCAAATCGAACCTGCTCAACCAGGGTGCGGATATCATCGACGGAGTTGTTGGAGGCCGCATCCAATTCGTGGATATTCAGGGAAGTGCCTTCATTAAAGGAGGTACAGGAATTACATTTATTACAGGCCTCTCCATCCTTGGTCCGGTTCTCACAATTGATCGTTTTGGCCAGAATACGCGCACAGGTTGTCTTGCCCACACCCCGGGGGCCACAGAACAGGAAGGCATGGGCCAACTGGTTGTGCTTGATGGCGTTCTTGAGCGTGGTGGTGATATGAGACTGCCCCACCACAGTATCAAACAACTGGGGTCTGTATTTACGCGCCGAAACGATGAACTTCTCCATAGTGAAACTGCAAGTTAAAGAAAAGGAACTTGGTAATAACCAAAAGCTAAAGACTGGTAGCTGCCGGCACCTGAACCCTAGGATTTTGTCTTTTTAAACTCAAGGATCGGGTGTTTCTTAAACTCTTTGGTCCGGTCAAACAAATACCGGTAGGTATGGAGTTTACGGCTGGGGAAGGTTTCCCCAAAATTTTCCGCCACGTTTATCATCTTGGGATTGAAATCGCCGATCCAGAGTAATTCATACCGGGTGTACCGGTTCAGGGGCTGGATGGTAAGCGCCGCCTCATTGATCATAAAGGCATCCACCCCCGTTCCCTGGAATTCAGGAACCACGCCAAAGATCAGTCCGCAAAAGCTGCGGTTGGGTTTTGTGGCTTTGTACCACAGGAATTTTAATTTATGCCAAAAGTCAAATTTCCCATGAAGGTATTTGAACCACTGGTTAAGGTCGGGGATATTCAGAAAGATGGCAATGGGATCATCATTGTAATAGGTAAACCAGGCGATTTTTTCATCCATCACCGGTTTCATTTTTTTGAACAGGGCCAACACCTGCTCTTTTCGCATTTCCTTTAGTCCACTGTGACCGGCCCAGGCTTTGTTGTAAACCGTGGTGAAATCGGCGGCATATTTTTCCAGGTTGTTTTTTCGGATATGCTCGGCCCGGTAGCCGGGATCTTTGGATAACAGGGCGTGGCGATCCAGGATCTTTTTATGAACCGGTTTTACAGGATCAAGACCATAACAAGTTTGCTCGTAAAAGACCTTGAATCCGTAGTTTTCAAAAAGGTGATAATAATAGGGTGGATTATAGTTGAGTCCGTAAACGGGCGGCATAAACCCATCCACCAATACACCCCACCACCGATCGCGTTCGCCAAAATTGATGGGGCCATCCATGGCCTCCATCCCCTTGCCCGTAAGCCAGTGCCTTGCCACATCAAACAACCTGTCTGCGGCATCCTGGTCATTGATGCAATCAAAAAAACCAATGCCCCCCACCGGTACATCATCCCCTTTGTTCTTGTATTTTTTATTGGTAAAGGCCGCAATCCTCCCAATCAGTTTTCCCTGGTCATCTTTCAGTATCCAGCGAATGGCTTCCCCCTGGCGGAAAAATTTATTATGCGCCGGGTCAAAGATCTCATTGATATCCTTGTCAAGCGGACGAATATAATTGGGGTTGCCCTGGTTGACCAGGGCGTTTACCTCCAGAAAATCACGCATTGTGGCCTTGTCATTAACCTCGATCAATTGCATGCCGCAAATATATGTTTATTGCCCTTTTATTTCCCCCGGCTTTCTTGTTAGAATGGGGATATTTGCCTATCTTAGGCTACTGACCATTAAACAAACCACTCATTTATTGATCTTCCTGAACCACCTTCCAAAAAATCATATTGCGATGAGAGTTTTCGCGTTAGCCCTGTTCCTTGCCCTGGGCCATTTGGCTATTTATGCCCAATCTACTGTAGCGCCTGAGGATTTTACCAAAAGCCTAAGCCTCAAGAAAAAGTTTAAGACCGATGCCTATGCCGCCCTGCTCATCACGGAGCGGTACACCTTTGAAAAGGGGGTTAACGAATTTAAGCAACCCGTTGTCACCG
>JAYRZH010000164.1:0-4259 GCA_041916555.1 Chitinophagaceae bacterium
GATATCTGAAAACAAGGCGATTGTTACCTGGTAACCCGCTATTCGGGCCAGGGGGAACCTAAACTCAATATTTGTTTCAAACATGAAATCGCCAAAACGGAATGGAGCTTCTTCACGGGTCTTCAAACTCGAGCCTGGCCCCAGCGTTCTCAGGTTCCAGGCCCGCATGCTGTTGGGCCCACCGGGAAAAAATTGCCTGAAATAGGGCATTTGCACATCACTGTTACGGGTACGGGTTTTTAAGGCAATGCCGATGCCACTGTAAAAACGGGTGACGAGTTGATTACGTCCAAAGTTCATGCTCCGGACAAACTCCGCATCCAACTTGACAAACCGGTACAGGCTGTCAAATATCTTGGCATTGATGATGCGTGTTAATAGCCCCGATTCTTCCAGGTTCACGCTAAACAAATTGATATTTTTCCCCCGTCCACCGGTAATCTTAAACCCGGCCTGTCCGGATACCACCAAACCCTGGTTAAAGATATTTTTAAAAGATGGGTTGCGGTCGATCAGTGAACTCAGGCTATCCCTTCTTTGCAAAACAGTGTATTCAATATTGGGCAATACAATACGGAGTGATTTATTCTTCCAGGCCAGGTCATAACCCCAGGAGAAATTAAGGGAATTGACAATGAAGTAATCTTTTCGGTCGGTATTGCTGTAGGCCAGCGAGAGGGAGGTCTTGGCCCTTTCCTTGGCCGTGGAACGGATAAATTTTGGATTGGGAATCAGCCGAGGAAAATTAATGGTATAGCTTACCCCGGCTTGTTGCGCGGCAATGAATTTCCCTTTGGTACTAAGTTCGGTATTGATACGCGCGTTCAGGTTATATTGGTTGGCCGACCGGGCAAAATTCCGGTTAAGTAAAGTGGCATTGGCGCCAAGTCCCAATAGGTTGCCCTGGATAAGCGCATTATTGCTTCCACTCACTTCAAGGTTGGTGGTAAAGGAAAATCGACTGGCAGGGGTGAGGAATAGATTAAAATCCACCGTATCTGACCCGGGACGGGTCACCTGCTCAATATTTACCAGCCGCCAGGCACCCAATCCATTAAATCGGTTGATGGTTTTTAAATATTGCTGCTGATTGTAAAGATCACCCCGTTTGAAATAGATATACTGGGGCAGGAATTTCCAACCAAATACATCGGTGTACCTGACCACGGTATAACTCGAATCGATATGGTTTATTTTTCTTTCCCCCGACATGGAATCGCTATAGAAATCAGGGTAGATCGTGACATGCCCAACATAGAATTTTGTAAGCCGGGAGGGGTTAAACCCGGGCTTTAGAATGAATTCAATATTGGCCGTAGGGTTCTCCATGCGTTGCCGGCGTTTTTCCAGTTGCAGGATCTGCTCAAAGGGATCAAGCGCCGGAACCAGCAGGGAAGGGTCAAGGGTATCCCATACCGCCACCAACTCTTCCCGGGTAAACCGCAGATATCCATTGTTTCGGTAAATATTGACCAGCCGGTCGATCTCCGCGGAAATATTTTGTTTGGAAAAAGCATCCCCTTTTTTCAGGGTGGAATTAACCGCAGATTGACGGGCGAGATTTTGAAGATCGGCTTTGTTGGGGTGGTAGGAGCCGGTATCATCCAGCAGATAGGCCACCGAATCCACATGGATCATCTTACCGGGGTTCACCGAGAAATTGACCGTGGTCCTGAATTCATCCGGCTTGGAGGTATGGGGTACAATGACCAGGCTTGTATCATACCAGATGGAATCTCTATAATAACCAAGGGAATTCAGCAGGTCGCGCATGAACAGGATCGATCTTTCCGCACGGGTGCTATCATAGGCCGGAGGGTTTTTTAACACTTCCCGGTACAATTGCCCAATGGTCCGCACCCGGATGCTGTCGTCCATTTGATTGTTCAGCCGGTTGATTAGTGACTTTTTCTCATCCTTTGAAAAGTCACCCTGCAGTTCGATATTTGTTTCGTAAACAAAGGGTTTATTGGCCGGATAACCTTTTGGAACCACCCCACAGGAGGATACCAGGACGATTGCCATAATGAAAATGGCAAATTGGAGGAGAAGATATTTGTCCGGCCGGCCTTTCAAATTGTTTGCTAATCGTAATTCGGTAATAATGCTGACTAAAAACCAGGTCAAATATATCCAAAGTTTAGGCCAGAAAAAATTCAGGGAGGCCCATCAGGCCTTTCTGGTAGAAGGTCCGAAATCTGTACACGAATTTTTAACAAACCCCAGGACCAAAGTAATACAGGTTTATGCCACAAAAACCTGGGTAACGGATTCTGCGGGGGCTTACCCGGATGTCCCTATACTGGAGATTGAAGAACATGAGTTGGAGCGGATATCCCAACTGTCCACACCGAATCAGGTCCTATTGGTGGCGGGTATGTATGATCAAGGGGCCCAACCACAACCGGTTGGCAGGTGGACGCTGGCCCTGGATACAATTCAGGATCCTGGAAACCTGGGCACCATCCTCCGTATCGCAGATTGGTTTGGTGTCAGCCAGGTTGTTTGCAGCGAAGACTGTGCCGATTGGTATAACCCAAAAGTGGTTCAATCCTCTATGGGAAGCCTTGGCCACCTGGAACTTTTCCGACTGCCCTTAAATACCTGGTTGATGGATACAAAAGGAGTAAAAGTTTATGCCGCCATGCTCGAAGGAAAACCGATTGGAGAAATTAAACCAGCATCAGAAGGCATCCTGCTTATTGGCAATGAATCGAAGGGGTTGGAAAAACAACTGGCGGATCGGGCGGAAATAAAACTGACTATTCCCCGCATTGGCCAGGCAGAATCCCTGAATGCCGCTGTGGCCACAGGCATATTACTTTCGCACCTTACTGGAAGCGGATCGCTTTAACAGGTTGTACCCGGCGAACAATAAAAGAAGGGATCATCAGCACCAACAAGCTCACCAGCAAGGTGCCACCTACCACCAAACCCACCTGCCACCAGATAATCTTCACCGCCGCGGCATCGAGGTAATAGGATTCTTCCTGCAAACGCACAATACCCGTGCGTTGCTGAATCCACAAAATGGCCAGGGCCAGCGCTGTTCCTATCAGGATGCCGGTTACGGTAATAATGGCCGACTGTAGCAGAAAAACCTTCTGCACCATCCAATTGCTGGCCCCAAGTGATTTAAGGATACCAATCATGCGGAGACGTTCAAGCACCAGGATGATCAAACAGGTAACCAGGTTGATCAGGGCCACCGCCGCCATTACAATTATGAGGATATTGCGGTTTTGATCCAGGATACCTAACCAATCAAAGATCTCCGGATAGATATCGGTAACCGGCCGCGCATCCCACTCCTGTGGAAAAGCCCCAAGGGCATAAATCTCTTCACTCAATATTCCCATTTGCCGGTGGTCATTGATAAAAATTTCATACCCCCCAATCTGACCCGGGGACCACTCATTTAACCGGCTAACCAGGGCCAGGTCTCCCAGGGCAAATGATTTATCATATTCCTCAATACCGGTTTTGTATATGCCAACCACCCGTAATTTATCGGGCCGGATCGAGCCATCCGGTTTGATAAAGTAAATGATGGGCTGGTCATTTAGCTTTAACTGAAGTTGCCTGGCGATTTGGGAAGAGATCATGATCTCCCGGCTATAAGTGCTATCGGAGAAACGGATAAACCGGCCTTCCTGCATAAAGGGCAGGAGATGGGAAGTGTCATAGGTTTTATCCAGGCCTTTAAACATAACCCCCTCGATCTCGGCATTGGCCCTCAGAATGGAGTAACGGGTGGCATAAGGGTGTATGGAACGCACACCAGGGAGACCCTTCACTATTGTTTCCAACCTGACATTTCGCTGAACCGGGAGCTCCTCTGAAATATTTCCCTGACCGGGCTGCCTTTGCTGGACCCGCACATGTCCCAGGAAACTAAAAACCTTTTGGCTGACTGCCTCCTGAAACCCGTTCACCAGGGCAAGCGTGACGATCATGACCGCCACACTGATGATCGTTGCCACCGTGGACAAACGGATAATAAACCGGGAAAAGGACCTTTGTCGGTTAAAGGCGATACGCCGGGCTATGAAACTTGCAACGTTCAAGGGATGATCTTAGTCTTCAAAAATAAGCGGGAAATGGATAATATTGTCATGCCAATGAGATTGTTTAATACCATATTTGTCCGGTTGACAGGCTTTTTAGCACTGTTTATGGTCATTTTAACTGCCGCCGGACAGCAACCTGATCATGTGTTTCGGGGGAAGATCGGGGGCATCAAACTTATCCGTCAGGGT
>JAYRZH010000165.1:0-4042 GCA_041916555.1 Chitinophagaceae bacterium
TGGGTACCGGTATTTGATCCCTTCACCTTGACCGTAACCCCATTAAGCGGGGTTTTGTCGGTGGTGGAGGTAACCACACCGGAGATGTTCTTTTGCTGGGCATATAACGAATGACCACATAGCAAGAGAACGGCTACTAGAGCATGCAGAATTTTTCTCATAGCGAGTTTTTTAAAATAAATAGCAGTTACAGTATTTCAATGCCTTCGTCCCGGTACGCCTGCAGGGCAGGATCATCAGCCGGCAGTTCGGTGATGATGGTGTCGATCTGCCCAATGGAGCATACCTGTATGGGTTGAAGAGTATTGATCTTTTCAGCAATGGTCAGGCAAACCACTTTGCGCGATGATTCGATCATCGCTTTTTTCAGTTGCACCACATCCCAGTCATTGTCTGTTATGCCATGACCTATATCAATGGCATTGACACCCAGTAAACAGATGTCTGCCTTGATCTGTCGAATCTTATCGATGGCTTCGCCACCAACGGTTATCTTGGAACTTTTTGAAATCTTATCACCGATCACAATCACATCGATAGAAGGGTGGTGCATATACTCCAGCACCGCCGGGATACTTCCGGTAATAAAGGTGGCCTTTAATTGAGGGGGTAAGGTTCTGGCCAGTTCCAATATGGTACTCCCGCCACCGGTTAATACAAACATCCCGTCTTCGATCAATTTGGCTGCTTTCTGGGCGATTGTCTTTTTCTGCGTGCGGGAATAAACCTGGCTGGGGGAATAATAAACTTCATTAAAGGAAGGAGAGAGCGCACCACCATGCACTTTGATCACTTTTCCCTGGTCGGATAATTCCTGTAAGTCGCGACGGATGGTATCTTCAGAAACCTGTATATCAGCGCATAAGCTGGAGGACAGCACTTTATTGTGCAGGTTCACCTGGTGGAGAATGTAGGCGTGCCGTTCTCGTTTCAGCATAAGCAGTGTGGTTCCAAACTAAAAGTAGGCAAATTCCCGCAAATTCCGGCAAAAAGTGGAAAAATGGTGGACAGTCAGATAATTCAAAAAAAATCCCGCGAAAACAGGCGGTTGGCTGTTTTCGCGGGATGGAGATATGTGGGGATTTTTTAGCGGGAATTAAAGGTAAACCGGATACTCAGTCCCAGAGCTGAAGGCTCAAAATTGATCTCCGGGGCAATGTTAAGCTCAGGTTTCCAGTCCAGGCTCAGGTTCAGGGGCAGGTTGGTGAACTTGTAATCCAGTCCAACAACACCCTGGGCACCCAACAGTGGGTCGGGTTTTGAAAACCCTATATAACCACCACCGCCATAATACCATTTTAGTCCCTCGGTATTCTGGAGGGGTTTGTGAACTTCATATAATACGCCCAAAGCTGTAGGATCCCCAAAAGCGAACTGGGCTTCCAAAGCGGATTTCTCATTTAAGAAGTATTTAAAGGTTATGGAATTATTGACTACGGCACCGGCGGTACTGAGCCGAACCCCGAGTGCGGTCTTGTAATCCTGGGCCTTAACAACAGCACTGGTTGCTACCAAGGCAACCAGGAGAATGACGATTTTCTTATTCATTGGTGGTTTTTGTATTACCCTTGAAACGAAAACAATGCCAACTAAGTTTAAATGAAATGTAAAAATCACTCGAAGAGTTCAAACCAGGTCTTTGGTCTTTTCTCCTCCAGCCATTTAAAACCCAGCAGCCGCATTTCAGAAGGGGGTTTCTGACTCATGGGCCACAACACTCCTTTAACATTATTCCTGGCAACAATGCGCTTTAGTTCCTGTTCGATGAAATATACATCATACAGTTCGCACTCCGACTGATTTACACCCGTATAGGCGCTATCCCGGTCCTGGACAAAGTAGATGCTTTCCGCATTTCCCCTGGCCCTGGCCGAGTCAATACTGCCATCGGTAAACCAGGCATCAATCCGTCTTGAACGTATTTGGTTAAATACTTCAGGGTCAAGTCTGGCCGCAATAAAGGCATTGTTAAAAACCTGCATCCGGTGGGCCTTTCGGTTTTTGGTAAACAACAGGATCGTATCGCCAAGCACCTGATTGTCGTTGGTCCATACCACCGGGTCGTCGTACAGGCGAAAAGTGGAGTCCTTAAAGGAATAAAACAAGCTGTCGCAAACGGCCTGTAGCGAATCGGAGAATATCCGCACATTTCGAAAGGCCTCAAAATAACGGTTGGTACTGTCTTTCTTTGGATCAATGGCCAGACTGTCGGCCAGAACCGGTTTTAACACCAGTAGCGAATCGCTGGTAAGCGAGTCTTTACCCAGGGAATCTGTCTGTAGGGTATCTCGTTTGGCAGGTCCATACAGGTCTGTCAGTCTAGCTGAGAAAAGGGTATCGGCAGTAATAAAAATGGAATCCTTGTCTTCCTTAATGATCATAACCGGCTTAAGGGTGGCCAGAAAAGCATCCTTGTTTTTATCAACAAAAATCTTATTGGCGATTACGGTACGTCCTTCGGCAGTATCCCTGACGATCCCGTTCCCTTCAATTTGTACGATACCCAAGCTGTCATTGTTATAGATCATGTCGCCGGTTACCTGTAATGATCCATCGTTGATCACCGATCTTTTTCCAAATTCGGCGTTGCCGGATTTAAGGTTGTAAAACCCTTCGCGGGTGTCTATCGTTCTACCTGAGCTGTCCCGTATAAAGGTTTGGGCAATAAACCGCGCCGTTTCACTCCCGGTATTATAAAGAATGGAATCGGTCTTCACATAAAACTCAGGGTTTTTCAGTTCCACATTCTTTTTAAAATACACATCACGCAGGTCGGAATAATAAGTGCCTTCCTTACTGGTGACCACGGTTTTTTCATTCACCACTTTTCCGCCATTCTTGTAGGTGCCGATCTTGGTATTTACATCATAATCCAGTTCCTGTGTGGTCAACACGCCCTTTCCATCGGTGAGTTTAACATTTTTCCGCAGGTTGGCAATCCGGGTATTGATATTATAGAGCAGGTAATCGGAATACACATCGGTGGTGTCATTGTCATTGAGGTGTACCCGGCCAAAGGCTTCAAAAATGCCCGTCTTTTCGTTCTTTACGCAACTGTCGCACCAGAATATTGAATTGCCCTGGCGGAGTTTCACATTCCCGACCATGATCTGTAATTCGGTCAGGGAGTCGAGGCGAAGGAATTCTAATTTCCGGCTCTCCAGCACTTCCACCACACGAATGGTATCCTCCGGGGTGAGGGTAGTGGTCCTGGGTAAAACCTGACCCTGGGCGCCTATGGCCAAAATCAGTAAGGAAAACAGGAGAGTGAACGTTCGGGTCATCAGTTCTTTTCTATGATAACAGAGTCTTTGGGCGTTGGCGAAGATAGGGGACCAGATTTATCCTTTTTTCCAAAGACAGAAACATTAACGTACCGTTTAGGATGGGTACGCACATCATCCAACAGGGTTTCCAAACTAACCAGCGTATTATTAAGGTTAACATAGAGTTGCTTGTCATTTAACAATAACCCCAGGGAACCTTCCTTGCTGTCGAGTTTGGCGATCGACCCCTTTAACTGATCCAGGGTTTCCCGCAATTTGCCCAAACTACCTTCCACATCAAGCTCGGATAATTTACGTGTGGCCGTCACGGTGTTCATCATAATGGAATCAATCCGTTTGTTATTTTCCTTCATATTGCCGGTAAAGGCACTCAGGTTGTTTAACGATTGCGCCAGGGCGCCGGATTGGGTATTGAGCAATTCCTGAAGGTAGGCAGAGGTAACCATCAAATTGGCGATGATGGCCTGAATATTACCCTTGGTATTGGGGTCAAATATCTTATTGACGGAGCTTAACACCATTTTCATGGAATCGAGTGATTCGCGCACCTTGGTCAGGGTGGGGTTTACCTGTGCGGTAACACTGGAAAGCAGACTTGCCTGCTTATCGGTATGGAGGGTATCGCCAGATTTAAGATAGGTTGAGGCATCCCCTTTAGCGATATCGATAAACCCGGTTCCTAATAATTCAGATTCGATAGTAGCCACCGAATTACTGGGGATATTTACATCCCGGTTCATGTTTATCGTAATGAT
>JAYRZH010000166.1:0-4035 GCA_041916555.1 Chitinophagaceae bacterium
AATCGTTTTAATCCAGAAATAATTATGCAAGTCGACGTATTAAATATACAGGGAAAGAAAACCGGCAGAACCGTTGAGTTGCCCGATGCCATCTTTGGTGTTGAGCCCAATACCCATGTGGTTTATCTCGCGGTGAAACAATACCTGGCCGCCCAGCGCCAGGGTACCCATAAGGTAAAGACCCGTGCCGAAGTAAAAGGTGCCAGCCGTAAACTGCATCGTCAAAAAGGTACTGGTGGAAGCCGTAAGGGTAATATCCGTAACCCTTTGTATAAAGGTGGTGGTACCATCTTTGGTCCTAAGCCCCATGCTTATGACATCAAGGTAAACCGCAAAGTGCAGGCCCTGGCCCGCGTTTCCGCCCTGTCGGCCAAAGCCCAGGAGAATGCGATCGTGGTGGTGGAAGACATCCAGATGGAAGTTCCCAAGACCAAGAACTTTGTAGGTATCCTCAACAACCTGAAAGTAGCCGATAAGAAGGCGCTTTTCGTGATGCCTGATTATAATGATAACCTGTACCTCAGCATGCAGAACGTGCCAACTGTACTGGGCCTGCTCAACCGCGAGCTCAATACCTATGACCTGGTCAATGCCGAAGTACTGGTATTAACTGAGAGTGCGGCCAAATTGTACGCCGAAGCAACCGTTGAAGCTTAATAACTATAAATAACAAAGCGATGAAACTTTCTGAAGTATTGATTAAGCCCATCCTTACCGAAAAGGCCAACGGTCAGCAGGAGAAACTGCGCCGCTACGCTTTCAAGGTAGCCAAGGCAGCCAACAAGCTCGAGATCAAGAAAGCGGTTGAAAGCTTTTATGGAGTGACCGTGGTGGATGTAAACACCCTGGTGGTGCCTGCCAAGAACAAGTTCCGTTTTACCAAGGCAGGTTATGTGGCTGGTAAAAAACCTCCTTACAAGAAAGCCTTTGTAACTGTGGCGGAAGGAGAGGAGATCGATCTATATTCGAATATCTAATTGTAATTAATTATAGCTCGCGAGGCTGATAAGTTCGCATAAAACAAAAGAACATGGCACTGAAGAAATATAAGCCGGTAACCGCAGGAACCCGTTGGAGAATCGGGAACGCCTATGCGGAAATTACAACCAACGTTCCTGAGAAGTCACTGGTGGAGACCAAGAAAAGCACCGGTGGACGTAACTCCTCTGGTCACCTGACCATGCGTTATATCGGGGGCGGTCACAAAAAGAAATACCGCGTTATCGATTTCAAGCGTAATAAGAAAGGGATGCAGGCCGAGGTGAAAACCATCGAGTACGATCCCAACCGTACCTGCTTTATCGCCCTGGTGGAATACACCGACGGAGAAAAGCGTTACATCATTGCACCTCAGGGACTGACCGTGGGTATGAAGATAGAAAGTGGCGATGCCATTGCCCCCGAGATTGGCAACTCTCTTCAACTGAAGAATATGCCCCTCGGTACTATGGTCCACAACATTGAAATGCAGCCAGGCCAGGGTGGTAAGATTGCCCGCAGCGCCGGTTCCTCCGCTCAATTGACCAACAAAGAAGAAAAATATGCCGTGTTGAAAATGCCCAGCGGGGAACTCCGCAAGGTGTTGATCAACTGCTATGCCACTGTTGGGGTAGTAGGCAACAGCGACCACAACCTCCAAAGCATGGGTAAGGCCGGTCGTAACCGTTGGAGAGGTATCCGCCCCCGCAACCGTGGTGTGGCCATGAACCCGGTAGATCACCCAATGGGTGGTGGTGAAGGACGTGCCTCTGGTGGACACCCCAGAAGCCGTACCGGTAAATACGCCAAAGGAGAAAAGACACGCAAACCCCATAAGGGAAGCGATAAGCTGATCATCCAGCGGAAGAACGGAAGCAAACTGGCTAAATAATTTGAATCATTTAAAACTGAGATACTAAATGGCTCGTTCAATTAAAAAAGGTCCTTACGTCGCCTCTCACCTCGAGAAGAAGGTATTGGCCATGTCGGAAGGAAAGGTAAAAAAGGGTGTGATCAAAACCTGGAGCCGTCGCTCTACCATCACCCCCGATTTTGTCGGACATACATTCGCTGTCCATAACGGGAATAAGTTTATCCCTGTTTATGTGACCGAGTTCATGGTAGGCCACAAATTGGGCGAATTTGCCCCAACCAGGCAGTTCAAAGGACACTCTAGTAAGAAAATAGCATAATTAGTTGACAGTTAAAGAATGCCGGAATTCGGGACACCGAAGCCGGGCAATTAACTGAAAACGGCAAATAAAAAATAATGGAAGCAGTAGCTAAACTCAGAAACTATCCCACTTCTCCCCGCAAAATGCGTTTGCTGGCGGACCTGATCCGTGGCATGCAGGTGGAGAAAGCGCTGGCCGAGCTGGAGCACAACCCCAAGCATCCCGCAGTTCCCCTGAAGAAACTCGTGATGAGCGCGATCAGCAACTGGAAGCAGAAGAATGAAGGTGAAGATGAGAGCCAATTGATCGTTAAGACCATTTTTGTGGATGGCGCACGTACTATCAAGCGTCTTCGTCCCGCCCCCCAGGGCCGTGGTTACCGGGTTCGTAAGCGTAGCAACCACGTAACTGTGGTAGTGGATGTAAAAGGAGCAAAAGCCGTAAAGGCCGCCCCGGTTGCAGAGGTTAAAGAAGAAGTGGTAGAGAAAGCCGCTCCCAAAGCTAAAAAGGCTGCCGCCCCTAAGAAAGCAGCGACTAAAAAAGCAGCGACAAAAAAACTAAATAAATAAATCCCCGTTTCCGGGCCACCGGAAAGGGACTAAAAAAAGAATATGGGTCAGAAAGCAAATCCGATTGGTAACAGGTTAGGCATCATCCGCGGATGGGAATCTAACTGGTACGCTGATAAAAAGAATTTCAGCCTGCGATTGATCGAGGACAATAAGATCAGGACTTACCTGAACGCCCGTATCAACAAGGGTGGTATTTCCAAGATCGTGATCGAGCGTACCCTGGGTAAGCTGATCGTTACCATCCATACTTCCAAACCCGGTATCATCATCGGTAAAGGGGGTGGAGAAGTTGACCGCATCAAGGAAGAGCTGAAAAAGCTTACCGGGAAAGATGATGTTCAGATCAATATCCTGGAGATCCGTCGCCCCGAGCTTGATGCCATGATCGTGGCCGATACCATTGCCCGTCAGATCGAGAACCGTATCAATTACAAGCGCGCTACCAAAATGTCTATCGCTTCCGCTCTCCGCATGGGTGCAGAAGGGATCAAAGTGAAGCTGAGTGGCCGTCTGAATGGTGCCGAGATCGCCCGTACCGAAGAACTGAAACAAGGCCGTGTGCCCCTGCATACTTTCCGGATGGATATTGATTATGCCAACGTATTCGCCCAAACCGTTTACGGGAAGATCGGTATCAAAGTATGGATCTGTAAAGGTGAAGTACTGGGTAAGCGTGACCTGAACCCCAATTTCGTAGCCGGTGGTAAAAACGAAGGTGGTGAAAGAAGGGAAAGAAGAGATGATCATCGTCCGGAACGTGGCGACAGAAGGGGAGACAGAAGAGGTGGCGGTGGCCGCGACCGGAGAGGTTAATTCTCGACAACTGATTAAACGAATAAAGTAACTCGAAATAAGAAACCATGTTACAACCGAAAAGAACGAAACACAGGAAGATGCAGAAGGGTCGCATGAAAGGAAATGCGAAGAGAGGTACGACGATCTCCTTTGGATCTTATGCCCTGAAAGCCCTGGATGAACATTGGATTACCGACCGTCAGATTGAAGCGGCCCGTCAGGCATTGACCCGCCACATGAAAAGGGAGGGTAATGTATGGATCCGCATTTTCCCCGATAAGCCAATCACCCGCAAGCCTGCTGAAGTGAGGATGGGTAAGGGTAAGGGTAACCTGGAGTTTTGGGCTGCCGTGGTACAACCCGGTCGTATCCTGTTTGAAGTGGATGGAGTGTCCGAGCAAATCGCCCGGGAATCCCTGGAACTGGCTGCCGGTAAGCTTCCGATCAAAACAAAATTTGTGATACGCAGGGACCTTGTTGCGTAAAAATTATAAAATCGACAAACGATGGGAAAG
>JAYRZH010000167.1:0-3950 GCA_041916555.1 Chitinophagaceae bacterium
CTGGGGTCTTCCCTTTCAAAAATTCCCACTGACAAACCCCTCCTTCTTATAGACGCCCAGGGGGATGATGGAGCGCGTTCCGCGAAATTGCTGATAGAGGCAGGCTATAGCCAGGTATATGCCCTCTATGGTGGATTGGAAGATTGGATAGAAGCTGAGATCCTGTTCCCTACCCGATCGGTCATAAATCATCAATCAAACTCCCCTTTTAAGATCATTGGCCCCGATCAGGTGATTGCCCTGATGGCCGATGAAAGAACCCTGATCCTCGATATCCGAAGCCAGGAAGTTTATGAAAACCGGTCACCCAATGCCTGGGAAAATATCGGAAGGCTAAAGAGATCGGTCAATGTCCCGGCCAAAGACTGGGAAGATGGTAAACTATTATCTGACAGGAAAACTCCCATTCTCATTTATTCCATGTCTTCCGATGATGTGGTATTTAAAACAGCCCAAAAAATACGAAGCCTGGGATTCAAGAATATTCATATCCTCCAGGGAGGGCTTTGGCAACTGCGCCGAAATGCCAATAACCTCAAAGGCCGTGATGGCTGGAATGATTTAGTGGTGGAAGTACCAGAAGCGAACAAATAGCGTCAAATTGCCGGGAAGTTGGTACTTTTGCGCCTCAAAATCAGCGCATGGCATTACAAGCAGGTATCGTAGGACTTCCCAATGTTGGCAAATCGACCTTATTTAACGCAGTGAGTAACAGCGCTAAAGCACAGGCCAGCAATTACCGGTTTTGTACCATTGAGCCGAATGTTGGGCTGGTGGATGTGCCTGACGAACGCCTGAACAAACTGGCGGAACTGGTGGTCCCCAACCGCATAGTCCCTACCCAGATCGAGATCGTAGATATCGCCGGTCTGGTGCGCGGTGCTAGCAAGGGAGAAGGCCTGGGCAATAAATTCCTGGCCAATATCCGGGAAGTGGATGCCATCATCCAGGTGATCAGGTGCTTTGAGGATGAGAATATCCTGCGCGAAGAAGGCGCTATCAATCCCATTGGCGACAAGGAAATCATCGATACCGAACTGCAGTTAAAAGACCTGGAAAGTGTGGAGAAAAAAATTCAAAGGACGGAGAAGCAGGCCCGTATTGATCCCAAACTCAAGGCGGAACTGGATGTGCTTATTCGTTGTAAAGAGCACCTGGAAAAAGGGAAGAACATCCGCGAACTGGAGATCAGCAAGGAAGAACGACCCGCTATTGCCGATCTTTTCCTGCTCACTGAAAAACCGGTCCTTTATGTTGCCAATGTGGATGAGGCTTCCATGCATACCGGGAACAAGTTCTCCCAACAATTGATAGAGGCGGTAAAAAATGAAAAGGCCGAAGTGATCATCATGAATAATTCCATTGAAGCCCAGATCGCTGAAATGGAAGACAAGGATGACCAGAAACTATTCATGGAAGAATACAAGATGACCGAGCCCGCGCTTAACCGCCTCATACGCTCCACCTATAAACTGCTTGATCTTTATACTTATTTCACGGCAGGTGTTCAGGAAGTCCGTGCCTGGACGATCCACGAAGGATGGAAAGCGCCACAGGCGGCAGGCGTTATCCATACCGATTTTGAGAAAGGGTTTATCAAAGCAGAAGTTATCGCCTATGCCGACTTTGTACAATACGGATCAGAATCGGCCTGTCGGGAAGCGGGGAAATTAAGGATCGAAGGAAAAGAATATGTGGTTAAAGATGGCGATGTGATGCACTTCAGGTTTAACGTATAACCACTCCCATTAAAATAAGGCTCTCACGGTTGCCCTTCCTACATGAACGGTACGGGCACTGCCTGGTTTGCGACCTTCATACTGAAGGTTTAACTCCACATTATTCAGCAGGCGTTTGGTAAAGTCCAGTGTCCAGAGGTAGTTTTTGCCGGGTAATAAACCATCCAGCATAATATAACTCACGGTCGTGTTGGCCGGATAATTATATTGGATATTACTCATGGTCAACTTACCCATGATGGCGGAATTTTGCAATACCGTGTATTTGGTCTCCAGGGTAATGGCATGCGAAATGGAAACCTCCCCGCCATAAATCTGGTCATTTTCTTTATGATCATACCGGTACCCCGTCATGAGTTTGAATTTGGTGCTACGCAAAAAGGTAAGCCTGGGTTCAACACTCAACAGGCCAAGGTTATAGTTGCGGTTGGCAAAACCCGGGGTGAAAAGTCCGTTCTCCCCTTTTTTCCCTATAAGGTCAAGCTGGAAGGAAGAACTGATATTCCAACGGAACCGAGATGACCATTCCTTTCGACGCCGGCTTTCGTAACCATAGGTCAACAATGCTTTATCGTTACGGATATTTGAAGTCAGGTCCAACACCCATACTGAACTTTGCCTGTTGATGGAAAAGATATTGGTAAAAATGGATCCCAACGTGATCAGGGAAGTATCCTGCAGGGAAAGTTTGACCGGGTTTAACTCATATCCCCCTTTTGAAACCGATTTGTTGGTAATCTGAAAGGAGGACCTGAAATTCAACCGGCTTAGCCATTTCTTCATACCCTTTAGGTTGGCAGTCTTGAACATGGCCCTTGGGTTAAAGCTGGCTTCGTAATTGAACTGGATATAATTGGCTTTCAAAAACTGGTTTGTAGGGGTAAATATCCTGATAAACTTGGCCTGATCGGTAAACTGGGCCAGTTCAAACTCATTCAACTGTTGGATCCCATCATTGTTATAATCATTCCAGGTATATTCCCCTTGTCCGGCCGGCACTTCCAGATAGGTAAGGTCGCGGCGTTGTTCCTGGCCGGTTCCCAGTTCATACAATACATAACCCGAGAAAAGCCCCCTGAATTCATTATTCACTTCATACTTCACCCTTCCCAGTACGGTTTCATCTTCCTTCTGAGGGGAAATCGCATTCAGTACTTTTAACTTTCGGTAAGTGGCATTAAAGGCTACCTGGTGTTTTTCATTGGCCCTTAACTCAGTTTGCAGCGAGACATTGTAACTGCGGTCGCCCCTGACAAAATCTTTGCCGGAAATATATTTATCTGAGCGGGAGAAGAAACTGATCCCATATTTGTTCTTCTTTTGTTCGGCAGAACGGAGGTAGAGGGTATAACTGTCAAAGTAAAAACTCAGCGGGGTCAGAGTATCGGATACTTTGTTTTTCACCATATTATTCTCCACCGCATAATTTACTCCCAATCGCCAGTCACCCCATTTTTCAAAGCGTTTGCTCAGGTCTATTACCGGTCGCAGATAGGCGCCTTTGTTGTTATCGGTATTGAATTGGGTTAAAACAAATTGGTTGTTAAATGTCCACCCACTCCAGTTTGCCTGGTGTTGAATGGCTTGTTGCCAGCCTGAATAAATCTCCCCCCTTCTGTAATGGGAAACCTTATAATCAAGACTGTGATTGCGATTATCCTGCAATCGGCCGGAAGCCCGGAAAATCTGTTCATTGGCGGCATTTACCGTTAAGGGTAATCCAAAATCGCGGGCAAATTCCACACTGCGCAATCGTTCGAGAGGTTTGAACCGGCTTTGCACATATTCATAGTCAAACCCTGTTGCCAATCTGAGTCTTCCGGGAGTGGATGGTCGAAGTTCCCTGTTGGAGTTGATCGTAAACTTAGCGGCATAACCGGCATCATCCCCGTTGTTTACTTTGGAGAAGGTATTGGGGTCATAACGGCTCATGGCAAGCTCGGTCTTCATCACCGTGGTCTTTCCCAGTTTATAATCCATTCCAAGGCTAAATACTTGCTGGCGTTTGGGGGTAACGAGCAGGATAACCGGGTCAAAGTTTCCCTGTTTCACTCCGCTGATACGATCAACATACTTGAACACTTTTCCATTGGCTCCGTTAAAATCAGGTACATAATCGCCTTTCCCCTGGCCCACATCTATAAATGAGAGGTTAAACTTGGCCAGGGCGGGATCGGTGGAGTACCGGTAGAAGGAATCAAGACCTGTGCC
>JAYRZH010000168.1:0-3914 GCA_041916555.1 Chitinophagaceae bacterium
CCAGGCTTCGCGTTTGTTGATGGTTTCCATCTTTGACTCCTTGGTTGTTAATCGGAGTCATATATTCAGTCTGTGGGGTAATGGCTGCTATGGGGCAGGATGGTCTACGCGGGCTGTCGGCCATAATCGGACCGTGATCTATTCCGGACAGCCGACATCCAGTGGGCTGCTCCACTCCAAAACCTGCCAGATGGCCAATTCGCACTGATCGGCCAAAATGACGTTCTTCTCCTTCTATTCCCACGTCCGCTATTAAGCTCTAAACGGACATCATCCGTGGGTGACGTCGATCCGATGACTAAATTCCCCGGCCTTAGGGATGGGGAATCTCCGACTGTCTTGTAATCTCTTGAAATATTTCCAGGCAAAGCCCTGCTTCGCCGTTCATTTGAACTTGCCTTATTTGTTCCATATCAGTTGCCAACACCATGCAGACTACCTTTCCGTCTTCGAACCTAGACCGCTCACTAATTCGCTTCGTTATGTCTTGATAGTCATGCTTCTGGTAACAAAGAGCCCTTAATGCCTCGAACTGCTCCGCTGTTAGAACAACGAAATCGGGCATTGCACTTTGGGGAGGAGCAAAAGGAACCATGTTCATAACCACGCCCTCGTGATCCAGGTCCAAATCGCCATCAGGTCCATTAGGAACAACAGTTTTGAGGTTTGCAATCCCGTGGGCGTTATAAGCGATATACGTGGACGGAAAACCAACACGAATTGGGGTAGCGAAGGCTTCGGCTGGGAACTGCTTCATTAGCGCCATCCATAACATCCTGCCTAATACATCGACAATTTGCTCGTGTGGGTCTGGCAATGAGCGCTCTATTTCCTTTAGTGTCTTTCCATGCATCAGACTGTTGCGAGTCTTATCTAATAAATCGATTGTTTCTTCATTGCAATCTGGGTTTGTTTTTTTCAGAAGCGAGCGGATAGCCTGTTTTGCGTAAGGCCTGTGCTGTGGATGTGTATGACACGATTCACAATACAAATCCCCTCTACATACGGGACACTTGTCTGTGACTTTCTCTGTTGGTTTATTAAATTCTGCGAGAATCTCTACAGCAAACCAAAAACACATGAACTGATCATCAGGCAATGTGGCATTTACCCCGTTTCTATACCAATCAAGTGAACGTCGGAGTGCAGACGGCACGTCATAGCGCAATAACGTTTCGATAGCGGTAACTACCTCGTTATCCAGCATCGGCTGAGGGTCAAGGTAATCAATGGATTTGCCCCACATCAACATGGATTTCATGCCGTCACTGTCTCCAGTGACCTGAACAATCTTCTTCGTTCGGTACCGTTTTAAGCGCCCCCCGGTAGCTAACGAGAGAAAGTTCAAAAAGTCTGCCAAACGCTCGTCGGCGGCATCCTTTGCATCGTCTAAGGACTCGGCTTCAAAGTACAAATGAACCGAGAGCAAGAATGGGGTTGAGTAGGAGGTACGAGGAATGTTTCTCAGCTTAGCCCTAAACAGACCCGTAGGGTGATTCACCGTCAAAATGCGGCCATCCTTGACTATGGAGCATTCCGAGCGGATTTCGAAATTGGCTGCATAAAGCATATTCATACTCCATGGGAACTAATGCATTCCGGATATGATATAAAAATATCGTCTTTGCGAACTAGAAATCCACGTTTAACTGCATCAAGAGGGAAAATTGAACGGCGGATAAGCGGCGGGTAGCCGCCTGATTCCAGATTGAGCCTCAAGGTCGGTTACAGCCGAGTAGTTCGTATTCGTCACTTACACTGAGGGTCAGCAGCAATCAGAAACCTGACATTGGCACTACGGACTAACGAAGTTCCGGATTGGGTCGGGAGCACGTACTCACCGGAGTAGAAAGCTGCCTGTCGCCGGGAAATACCCCCAAGGGCAGCTTACCGCCAGACTGCTGACCGACAGTAAGCAATCAGCCAGCGGCGGCAAAGGCCGAGTAGTTCGCATTCAGTCCCCCACTCTGAACAGCAGCTCCATTAGAAGAAAATCTGCCGTTGGACCAGCCCGCCATCGAAGTTTGGGGGAGGGTCGAAACCAGCGCATACCGCTCCAGACGGGCGGTTGGCGCACGACGCCGGTCATGGCTCAACATAATCGGGACATCTACATAATCGGCCTTATGTGGAGCTCAACATAAGGCCGAGATACGGTCTCATCCCAACAGCAGTCAGCACCTTGGCCAAAACAAACGGTAGCAATATGCTGCATCTGGGACTGACTCCCCCAGGGTGGATGACATTGCCATTTTTGGTTTATGCTCGTGGGTGAATTGTCGTAACTGATGCAGAAGTACTGTGAATTTGGGGAATCATGTTCATATGAATAGAGAGGAATTGCTCGAGCGTTTTCGAGACACAGCGGCTTTGCGCGATGCGGCTCAGTGGTACGGGCAAGCGCGTCAGTTGCTGGAGCAACTAGAGTTTCAATTACTTAAGAAAGAACCTCAAAGTAATAGCTCCAAGCGAGTGCTATGGCTGTTGATACTACGAATTCGACGATATCTCTTAGCACTGTCTGTCATGACCATTCAAACCGATGAGCAGACATTCACTCACGCGATTGATGGCTATCACGCTATACACAAGAGCCTCTTCGAAACTTACATTGAATTCGCGGCAAGTTCGGTTTACTTGGATTTATTTCAGAAAGAAAGAGATCCTCAAGGGCTGTCTTTGCAGGAGCGACTGCAACTCCATGCAGAGATAACTTCTCTTAAAAAAAACCGACAGCATTGTTTTCGCTTGCCTGCTTGGCAAGTAATGCAAAGCAAATTAGCCGCGACCGGATTTTCTATGCAGGTGCCTCCGTCTATAGAGGCATTGATAGATGCACCATTGGAAGAAACCACTGAACGCCTCAAAGGTTTGATTGCGAAGGTGCAAGGATCGAGCGCCAACATCAAGAATTACAAGCATTGGTTCCCGGAGAGAAAGAACAATGGAACGTTTTTTGTCGCCGACGGTGAGGATGACTCGTCCAGGCCTAAGAACTGTGGCTCCATCGAATGGCTCTGCAAGGCAGTGATGGCAAAACACACACCGGAATCAACTCACCGTGATTGGTGGGTGTCCGCGTACAACAACGACTACGACTTGATAAATCTATATACCCATCCGGTGATGGGCTACGACGATTGTTTTCGCGGAACAGAGGAACGCTCTTTGGATCTGGCTCAGATGCAGATGAGCATTCGATGGATATTCCATGAGGTGGTGCTCCCCCCTATGCGGGCGTACTTCCGGGATGAGTGGGTTGAGCTCGTGAACAAAGAAGAGCAGTTTCGTCAGCTTCACATAAATACTTCCAGGCTGGTGCTGGCATTCCTCATCGCAGTACACCGGCAGGATCGCGAAACCCCTCCCAAAGAAGTGCACCTTTGGGCATAATCAGAGGACGTGAGCACTTCACTCGTGATGGCACTCATTTCCACAACGAAATGAGGTGTTCAAATGGCAAACATTTCAACGAGCCCGGTAGTGGCTCTGAATTTTCACGTCTGGCAGCCTTGCAACATGAGCTGCCGCTATTGCTTTGCTGAGTTTTCCGACGCAGTGCCTCGGCTTCAGGCAGATAAGGGACACCTACGTGAGCGTGCCCTCAAGGTCATTACTGCGGCAGCAGATGCAGGCATCCATAAACTGACTTTAGTCGGCGGTGAGCCAACGTTGTGTCCTTGGCTTCTCGACCTATTGCAGTTGGCTCGGCAGCGAAATATGACCACGATGCTGGTGAGCAATGGTGCACGAATGAACAGTGCGTGGGTGGAACGCCATGCCCCTTGGTTGGATTGGGCTGCTCTAAGCATTGATAGTCTTGAGCGCCAGACAAATTTCCGCATTGGTCGAGTGTCAGGAGGAAAATTGGCGCCGGACCGCACCTCATATAGCGCCTTGTTAAAGTCACTGCA
>JAYRZH010000169.1:0-3890 GCA_041916555.1 Chitinophagaceae bacterium
ATGGAATTATTTCCATCAATGTGGTGGATGATGGTTCCTATGATCCTTCTGAAACCGTACAAATCAGTTTGCAAACCGTTTCTTCTCCCTATATCCTTGGTACCTCAACGGCAAGTTTATCTATTGCCGATGATGAAGTGCCTCCCCCAACACCTATTTTCCTGACCCTGGTCCCATATACTCAGGATTTTAATACGCTGGAGGCTGTGGCCAGCACAGGTTCCGCCATTCCCAATGGCTGGTTGTTTTTGGAAACAGGCAGTGGCGCTAATTCCACCTATGGGGTTGGAACCGGTTCCTCCAACGCCGGCAACACCTATAGCTTTGGTTCCAGCGCCAGCACCGAAAGGGCATTGGGCGGACTGCAATCAGGTAGTGTTATTCCTTCCTTTGGGGCCGGCATCACCAACAATACCGGAACCACGATCAACCGATTGGGCATCACCTTCACCGGTGAACAGTGGAGATTAGGCGCAACGGGAAGAGCCGATAGACTGGATTTCCAATACAGCCTCGATGCCACAGGTCTGGGTAATGGAACCTGGATCGATGTGGATGGGCTTGATTTTATTTCTCCCGTTCAGGCCGGCACCACCGGCGCGCTGGATGGCAACCTCGCTGCCAACAAGACCCTGATCTCTGTTACCATCAATGGACTTTCGATACCCAACGGCGCTACCTTCCATATTCGGTGGACCGATTTCAACGCATCCGGCGCCGATGATGGATTGGCCATTGATGATGTAACCATTGAAGCAAACCCGGTTGACCTGATTGCTCCTTTGGCTACCAGTTATTCACCGGCCACCGGAACAACCAATGTTTCCACCAATGGGGCGGCCGTTATCACATTTAATGAACCCGTACAAAAAGGCACGGGCTCTATTACTTTGAAAAATGCAGGCACCAATGCCGTGATCGCTTCGATGGATATCAATGATGCCAGCGTGGTGGTTAGCGCCAATACTGTTTCCTTCCCCTTGGTAAACCTGCCGGTAAACACGACGATACTGGCAGAGATCAGTGCGGGAGCGATCACCGATTTGTCCGGCAATTCGTTTGCCGGAACCGCCGCGAATGACTGGAGCTTTACCACCGGTACCATTTTCTTTGCTTCAGATTTTAATTCCTGTGGTAGCAGTTTATCCAATGGTTTTACCCAATTCAGCGTTACCGGCGCCATTACCTGGGCCTGTACAAGTTTTGGCCGTGACCCGAATGATAATGCCGGTTCCCTACCCAATGGGGTACAGGTAAACGGTTTCTCCGGTGGAACAAATGTGCCCAATATTGATTGGTTAATTTCCCCCGCCTTTGACCTTACAGGAACAACCTATCCCCTGCTTTCTTATTGGAGCCGCACCGCCTTTAACGGAAAACCATTATTGTTGAAGATCTCCACTGATTATACAGGCGGAGATCCTTCACTCGCCACCTGGACCGACCTGAATGGCAAGTTCCCGGCACAGGCATCCAATCTCTGGACTTTATCAGAGAATATCAACCTTTCTGCTTTCAAACAATCCAATGTACACATTGCCTTTGTGTACACTTCTACCGATGATGATGGCGCTCGTTGGACATTGGATGATCTTAGCATTCAGAATTCTCCCACCCCGCCTCCGCCAAGCCTGACCCTGGGTAACCGGGATGTGTTATTCCCCTATGTAGCTACGGGACAGACCGCCGATAAAGCCATTACGCTGATAGGTAATGACCTGACCGGTGACATGACCTTAAATGCTAATGGCGACTTCCTGCTTTCTGCTGATGGAACCGTGTTTGCCCCATCCATTCAATACACATTGGCAGAAGCCAATGATCAGGTATTGACTGTGTACGTACGGTTTGCCCCTACCCAGAGCAACGAAGATTTTAGCGGACAGGTACTGGTGTCCACCTCCGGTTTACTCGATAGCGTGAACCTCAAAGGCACCAGCATCGATCCGGCAACCACCCTGGAAGTGGTAAACTGGAACGTGGAATGGTTTGGCAGTCCGGCCAATGGCCCCACCAATGATAACCAGCAGCAACAGAATATCCAGACCATACTCCAAAACATTGGAGCGGATATTTATGGGTTGGTGGAAGTAGTGGATGAGAACAGGTTGGCGCAGGTAGTTAGCCAAATGCCGGGGTACTCGTATGTGATCTGTGATTATGGTTCGCATACCAATCCCAATGCCCCGAACCCGGGCCCGCTTTCGGATGCACAGAAGGAAGCCTTTGTTTATAAGACATCGATCTTCTCCAATATCACCACGGAACCCCTGTTATCACAGGGTATCAATTCAGCGGCAGATATTTCCAATCCGGCTTACAATTATTGGGCAAGTGGCCGTTTCCCCTATATGTTCACGGCCGATGTAACCCTGAATTGCATTACCAAGCGAATCCGGTTTGTATTGGTGCATGCCAAGGCGAATACATCCCCCACGGCTACCTCTTACGACCGTCGTAAACGTGGGGCTGATACCCTTTATCAAACCCTCACGCAATTGTATCCCGAAGATCCGATCATCATCCTGGGTGATTTCAATGACGACCTTGACCAGTCGATCACAGCCGGGTTTACCACCACCTCCTGGAATGCCTTTACCGATGATGTGGCGAATTTCCAGGCATTAACACTGCCTTTGAGCCTGGCCGGTAAAAAATCCACCGTCAGCTACAATGATATCATTGACCATGTGGTGGTATCCGATGACCTGGCCTATTATTATATTCCGGGCTCTGCCGCCATTCTGAGTGATGTATCCGGACTGGTGAGCAATTATGGATCAACAACAACAGACCATTACCCGGCATTTTCAAGGTATATATTCAGAAATACTTCTGCACCGGTAGTCACCGATTGCACACCTGCACTGAAGATCTGTGCAAATGCCACAGAGAATTATACCGTGCCGCTGTTTGTTGCCACTGATGATTGTGACCAGACACTTACATACTCCTATACTATTACCGGCGCCACCAGCAAGAATGGAACAGGAAATGACGCCAGTGGACAGTTTAATATCGGGGTAAGTGTGATCCATTGGACAGCCACAGATAGTTGGGGCAATAGTGTAACCTGTGAAACCACCGTAACGGTCAATGAAAATCCGGCTATCATGATTCCTGATTTCAACGTATTGCCAGCAGGAACCTTGCCCAATACGGTATATATCGGATATGCCCCGGCATCAACTGCAACGCTTACCACCAGTGTAACCGGTGGTGCAAGCCCCTATACTTACCTGTGGTCAACCGGAGCAACAGCCAGCAGCATTACTGTTTCGCCAATCGTTAATACGCAGTATAAGGTGACCCTGAAGGATGTGAATGGGTGCGAGGCCAGCGACAGCCTGCTTATTACGGTGAAGAATGTAAGGGGTGGGAAGAAAGGGGATAAGGTGATTGTTTGTCACAACCCTGAAGGGGCTGCCAATACCCTGGAGCTTAATCCGGCTGCAGTGCCTGCCCATCTGGCGCATGGCGACCTGCTGGGGAGCTGTTCAGAAAACGGGGTGCCGGTTTATTTCCTACGGGCTTCGATAGCGCCAAACCCCAGCTTGTACCAGTTCCGGATGACCATACAATCAAACAACCAGACAGCCCCGATTTCCATCCGGGTGCGGGATATTTTTGGCCGGATCGTGGAGATCAGGCAGGTAGCAGGTGGAACCACCCAGGTTATATTTGGACAGGGCTACTACCCCGGGCTGTACTTTATTGAGGTGATCCAGGGCTATGAGCGGGTGGTGTTGAAAGGCTTGAAACTGAGGTAATTCAGACGCTGCATAAATTATTGATTATTAATTATTAATTGTAAAATTTGGCACCAGGGATGGGGGCTGTTCCCCCACCCTGCTGCCTTCAATTAATAATTAATAATCATTATTCAAAAA
>JAYRZH010000170.1:0-3736 GCA_041916555.1 Chitinophagaceae bacterium
ATTCACTATTCACTATTCACTATTCACTATTCACTATTCACTATTCACTATTCACTATTCACTATTCACTATTCACTCATTCACCATTCCCCTTCCTTCCCCCCGCAAAATCCACTTCAAAATTTCCTTTGATCCTTTCGATGGGCGGGTTGAAATAACCGAATTTAAGATCGGGGAATTCTTCCCGTATCAGTTCCATCATTTGTTTTAACCCCAGGCATTCTCCCGTGTCGGTCACCCCGATCTTTCCGAGGTACCAATCGGGATCGATGTTGAAGTTCCGCCACTGGATCATGTTCAATCCGGTTTCGCGGATCAGTTTTCGCAGGGCTTCATATTCTTCCACTGAATCTGTCATGCCTGGAAAGACAAAGTAATTGATCGAGGACCAGCCTCCAAATTCCCGCATTACTTTCAGGCTTTGCTTGATATCTTCAAAACCATAATTATTGGGGAGGTAGTATTTTTCATAGATGGCCGGACGGGCTGAATTGGTACTTACCCTTATGCTGTTCAATCCTACTTCACACAAGGCCCTAACGGCATCGGGTTTTGAACCATTGGTATTAATATTGATACTTCCCTTGCCGGTATGTTTCCGGATGCCGATGATGGCTTCGCGAATGGTTTCCCACATGAGCAATGGTTCGCCTTCACAACCCTGTCCAAAGCTGACGATAGGAAAGGGGGCTGTTTCCAGGTGTGGTACAGTAAACTCAATGATTTCTTCCGGCATGGGTTTAAAGGTCAATCTGTCCTGCGTGGAGCCGATCGACTCATTCTCTGGTTGAAACGAGATACAACCAATGCAATTGGCATTACAGGCAGGGGAAGCAGGCACCGGGCATTCCCATCGGCCAAGCGCGAAATTTCTTGCCGCCGGACAATGGTAGGTTTGGCAACAATTTTCCATCAGGTGTTTGACCAGCCTGTTGTGTGGATAAGCTTGTAGCAGTTGGGAGGCTCCTGTCTCAATCCTGGCGTCATCATATCCGGCACATTCCTGACGGATATCTTTTTCGATACGCACGGCGGTAACATAAAATTTTCCGTCCCACCAACCGGCGGCTGTATAACAAAACAAGGGGAGGGTAGGCGCCCCTTCGGCAGTTTCAAAGGCAGCCAGGTAAAGACCGGTATGAGCAGGCGGGATAAAGGCAGCCACCGCCCAGCCTTTTTCACATAACCGCAGTTCGCCTGTTTCCACATCCACTCCGATCGCTTTTCGGTCGGGTAGTTCATATAACGTACCCCCGTCGGGCAGGGGAATCCAGTTCCCTTCTTCCACGGGGAAAGCATCCCAGCCACTCCGGCCAATGGCGTACAGACTGGTATCTTCAAAGATGTTTCCCTGACCATCGGAATATAATAGATAGGGGCTGATCGGTTTCATCCGGCAAATGTCGGTAAAATCAGGCATCTGCTGTCAAACGCTGCTGGCAGTACAGGTTAAACTCCGATTCATTGACCAGGGCTTCCTCACTCAGGTATTGCTGGAATAGTTTATTGCTTTTGAAATCGAGTGTCAACAAGCCATCTTTCAATACCACATTTGATAATTCACTCCAGGTAAACCGGCGTGCAAAGAGGTTGCCATAGGTAATACCTTCTTGTTCCACCATTACCGGCAGGTCATTTACTGAATATTGATACAGGAATTGCAAGGCCAGGAAAACCGCGGCCATCCAGGGGTAGGGGGTAACCAACCATCCCAGGGCAAAAAGGTATTCCAGCTTTTTCCAGTTCCTGGCTTTAGAACCCATTTTTAGCTGATAAACCCAGTACAAGGCAAATACGGGTATGGTGGCAAACACGGCCAACTGCAATCCTATGACCTCGGCTTTTGGGAAAAGCACGATCATTAACCCAAAAAAATTGATGAGGGAAAGAAACAACCCCATGCGTTGGTACAAACGCTTTTTATCGTTTCGAAGAAAGATCCTGAAACCATTAGCAGGTTGGCCCATAAATTATTATTATTTCGCCGAGGCGAGCAGGTTGCAAAGTTTGAATAAAAGGCGGGCGCTTACATTCGCATCCCAGTCATTTTCCCCAACGCCGGTTTCATTCAGGTCAAACCCAATGATGGTTCGTCCGGACTGTACGATCTTCTTGAACAGGTAGAAAACCTGTTCGGCCTCCATACCACCTGGAACCGGGGTTCCGGTATTGGGACAAAGTTTGGGGTCCAGACCATCCACATCAAAGCTGATATAAACTTTTTGTGGAAGTTTCTCTACGATCTCTTCCGCTATTTCCCGCCAACTTTGGCCATCATAGATACGGTCTTTCAATTCCCGGTCAAAATAGGTCACCACCCGGTAATTGCTGTTGAAGATATATTGCCATTCGGCCTCGCTGTAATCACGCACACCTACCTGCACCACCCTTTCTACCTGGGGAATTTCTTTTAATACATTGTAAATAATGCTGGCATGCGAATATTGAAAACCCATATATGATTCCCGGAGATCACAATGCGCGTCGATCTGAAGGATGGCAAATTGTTCGTGGGTTTCCGCCAGGGCTTTCAGATAACCCAGGCAAATGCTATGGTCTCCGCCAAGCAAGCCTACCTGTTTGCCGGCATTCATCAGGGCTTTGGTACGGGAATAGACCCAATCGTTCAGAAACCGGCTTCCTTCGTTTACCTCTTTCAGGGTTTTGCACATGAACTGATTATTGTTCACGTCTTCCCCTTCTGAAATATAGTCGATGTACAATTCGGCTTCCTTGCGCAGGTAATCGCTTTTCATCAGTAATTTGCGATCTGTTTCCAGCATGTGAAAACCCTTCTTCCAAATCTCAGGGCCATCCCAGTCAAACAGGTCAACCTGCAAACTGGCTGAGAAAACATGTTCCGGGGCACGGGATGTACCTGCCATATAACTAACGGTCACCTCCCAGGGTACTGGCAGTATGATGAGTTGGGCATCTTCTTCCGAAAAGGGGAGACCAAAAATGTTATTCTTAGGGTTCCCCACTTTGTTGGGGTCGAATTTGGAAAGGTCTGTCATGTGGTTTTTGCTGTCCTGTAGTGCAAGTTACGAAGCCAGGAGGAAATATGCTGAATTTCTAATAAAGCGTCAATCCCGTTCGCTATCAAACTTTTGCCTAATTTTGCCTGTTAATTTACCTGTATGAAAAAGATACATATTATAATCCTGGTGTTGATCGTGGGGGCCATAGCCGTGTTGATCAGTTTGCTTCCGACCCTGAGTACTTACGAAACCGTGGCTTCCGCCAAAGAAAAAGAAGGGAAATATGTACACCTGATCGCCAAACTCGATAAGGCCAGCCCGGTGGAATATGATGCGGTAAATAACCCGAATTACCTGAGTTTCACAGCCGTAGATTCATTGGGGCAATCGGTAAAAGTGGTGTATAATAATGCCAAACCGGAAAACCTGGAACACAGTGAACGATTGGTATTGAAAGGGAAGATGGAAGGGGATCATTTTGCCTGCAAGGAGATCCTGATGAAGTGTCCTTCGAAATATACCGATGATCCAAACCGGGTACAGGAAAGCGTTAATAAAAAACTGCAATCAAATTAAATGGATTATACCGGCGAACACCTGATCCCGGGAACACTGGGACAGTTCCTGATTATATTGTCATTTGTCTCCTCCCTGCTTGCCACATTTTCCTTTTTTAAAGCCACCCGTGTAGCTGAGGCTGAAAAGGCCGGTTGGTTAAGGTTGGCCCGTGTGGGGTTTGTTCTGGATGCCCTGGC
>JAYRZH010000171.1:0-3630 GCA_041916555.1 Chitinophagaceae bacterium
CAATATCATCCACGCGGCCATTGATGCCATTGATCTCATCCTGGGAAGCGTGTTTTTGCTGGAGGATGGTTTGAAGGATCTGTTGGATGGGGTCCTTATCCTTGTATTCATCCACCTCTTCCTTGGTACGGTATTTTTGGGGATCGGAAATGGAGTGTCCTTTGTAGCGATAGGTCTTCATTTCCAGCAGTGTGGGGCCATCTCCCTGACGGGCCCTTTTCACGGCGCGGGCTACAGCCTCGTGCACAGATTCAGGGTGCATGCCATCTACGGCGTCACCTGGCATTTCGTAAGCGTCTGCCAGTTTGTAAATATCGATTACGTTGGAGGTACGTTCAACAGAAGTACCCATGGCGTAGTTGTTATTTTCGCAGATGTAGATCACAGGCAGCTTCCAGAGCATGGCGAGGTTGAAGGACTCATGCAGAATACCCTGCCGGGCAGCCCCATCACCAAAAAAGCAGAGAACCACGTTATCGGTGCCCTTGTATTTTTCGGCAAAAGCCAATCCGGTACCGGTGCCGATCTGCGCACCTACGATACCATGCCCGCCATAGAAGTTTACATCTTTTCCAAAAAAGTGCATGGAACCGCCTTTTCCTTTGGCGTTTCCGGTAACCTTGCCATACAGTTCGGCCATACAACTGTTTACAGATACCCCTTTGGCAATGGCCAGTCCATGGTCGCGGTAGGCGGTGATATAGAGATCTTCAGGCCGGGTGGCGGTCATACATCCGGCGGCTATCGCCTCCTGCCCTACATAGGCATGAAAAAAACCACGGATCTTGCCTTCCATCTTGTATTTTTCCTCCGCCATCAATTCAAATTGGCGGATCAGTTGCATAAGCTCGTACCAGTACAGGTAGGTCTCTTTAGAGAATTTTGTCGCCACCGGCTAAAAATTTTGAGGTGCAAAAATAAGGAATAAGGGGTGGAATTTAGGAAATTTGGCACATAATTTTACAGCCCCATCGTGTTGAAAATTAATTCCATATCGCTGTTACAATTTAAGAACTACGCCAACCGGAGTTTTGCCTTCCCGGAGCGGATCACGGGTATTTGTGGAAGAAATGGTGTGGGGAAGACCAATTTGCTTGACGCCCTCCATTATCTCTGCTTTACCAAGAGCTATTTTACCCGCCAGGACCAGGCCAGTGTACGCCAGGGATCACAGGGTTTCAGGATCGAGGGAGAGGTTGACTACCAGGGGAAAACGGAGAAAACCGTCTGTGTTTTGCGGGAAAATGGGAAAAAGGAGTTTTCAGTGGATGGGCTGGCTTATGAGAAGTTTTCCGCTCATATTGGCCGTTATCCTTGTGTGATCATCGCCCCCGACGATATGGAGATCATCACCGGGGGTAGCGAAGAGCGGCGTCGGTTGCTGGATTCCCTGCTCAGCCAGCTTGACCCGGATTATCTCCAGTTTCTGATTTCTCACAACAAAGTACTGGTTCAACGGAACTCCCTGTTGAAAAAAATGGCGGAAACGGGCCAGAAGGACCTGGCATTACTGGAGGTTTTAGACAGTCAGTTGGTGACCAATGCGGTGCCGATTTTTGAAAAAAGAAGGGATTTCCTGGTGGGTTTTCTGCCTTTGGCCAAACAGGTTTACCAGGAAATTTCCGGCCATTATGAAGACATCTCCCTGGTTTATGACAGCGAGTTGCTGCAGGCAGGTATGGATCAACTATTGAAAGCGGGACGGGTCAGGGATATGGCCATGCAGCGTACCGGATCGGGTATCCACCGGGATGATATTGATATCAGGTTTGGCGGAATGCCATTCCGCAACATTGCCTCCCAGGGCCAACGGAAAAGCTTGTTATTTGCCTTAAAATTGGCTGAACTGGAAGTGCTACTTTCCCGGAAGGGCTTCCCTCCCATCCTGTTACTGGATGATGTGTTTGAGAAACTTGACGAGGACCGTATCGTTAACCTGCTTGAACGGGTCTGCATCCATCATGAGGGTCAGGTTTTCATTACTGACACCAATGCTGCAAGATTGGGCGACCACCTCGACCAGACCGGCATCCCCTATTCCATCATTGAGGTCTGAATCTTACCTTTGGGGCATGGGCGAGTATTCATTGAGTGATGCCATTCAGTCATTTTTAGCCAAAAGCCGGATCAAAGGTTCCATACAGGCTTTCCAGATCGAAGAGATGTGGGAAGAGATCATGGGCAAGACCATTGCCCGCTATACTGAGAGTATCAAGATATTTGGGGATAAGTTGGTGATCCGTACGGATGTAGCCCCCCTGAGAAATGAATTGGTCTATCAAAAAGAGAAGATCATGACCCGTGTCAATGAAGCCCTGGGAGAAAACAAGATCAAGGAAATTATCATTCAGTAACCCCCTCCCCTAACTCATTCTTACATTTCTGGTCAGCAAGGCATCCATCAGGTCGTCCACTGAAAGGATCCCCCTGAAATCGAAGTTGTCAAACACAGCCAGGAACCGGCATTTATGCTGGTGCAATAACCGCATGCATTTTTCCACCGTATCATTCAGCGCCGCGGTGGGAAAACGGTTCTCAATCACATCCCTGACTTTGAGGCTTTGCAGAGGGATCTTTTTCATGAGGC
Organism: Chitinophagaceae bacterium; assembly: GCA_041916555.1. GTDB lineage: Bacteria > Bacteroidota > Bacteroidia > Chitinophagales > Chitinophagaceae > SpSt-398. Next base: position 2,588 of record JAYRZH010000171.1, read on the forward strand.
TTTTTGCCAGGATATCATGATCCGAGATGATACCCAGGAAACACTGATCTTCCCCCATGACCACCAGGTGATCCGTATTTTCATTGGCCATCCGGTGCAAGGCATTGTCAAGCGGTTCTGCCGGACCGATGGTATGAAAATTGGGTTCTTTCTGACGAAGCAGGTTGATGATCTTTTCCATGAAGGATGAGGGATTTTGCCCACTTTGAAGTTAGAACAATATCTCTGCCAGAATAAATGATATTGGTCAGTTTCTTGTAATAAAACGGACTTATTTATGCACGCCTGATTCGGGGGTCAACCCATCCGTATAATATGTCGGTGAGAATATTGACCAGGATAAAAAACGTGGCGGATAAGAGTACCGAACCCATTACAACGGGAAAATCGAGTTTCTCAAAAGCATCCACTGTCACTTTCCCAATTCCCTGCCAACCAAAAATATATTCAATAAAAAATGAACCTGCCAGCAATTCGGCAAACCAGCCGGTTACAGCCGTTATCACCGGGTTAAGCGCGTTTCGCAGGGCATGTTTACCTACAACGGAAAACTCCGACAGTCCTTTTGCCCTGGCCGTACGTATATAATCCATTTGTAAGGTATCCAGCATGGAGCTCCTGGTGAGTTGCGTAATGATCGCCAGGGGCCTGATTCCGAGGGTAAAGGCCGGAAGGATGATGTTTTGCAGGGTCAGCACCCGCTTGCCGGTTGTTTCATCCATTTCATACCAGTTTCCCGTAAGGTGCAGTCCGGTAAAATCGCTCCATACAAACCCAAACAGGTAGGCAATCAGGATGCCCATAAAAAAGGATGGGGCTGAAATTCCCAGTATGCTGGTGAAAATGGCGGAGCTATCCAACCAGGTATCCTTTCTTATTGCAGCCAGCACACCCAAAGGGATACCCAGCATTACAGCGATCAGCAGCGCGGCTGTTGCCAGCATCAAGGTACCGGGGAGTGCCTGTAGCAGGATGCCCCCTACCTCTTTTTTGGATTGATAGGACCGTCGCAGATAGGGCCATTTAATAGCCAGGGTGGTTTT
>JAYRZH010000172.1:0-3562 GCA_041916555.1 Chitinophagaceae bacterium
TTCATGATACATGCCTGATAACTCATCCCGATGAACAAAAACCTGAATATGCTTACTTTCAGTAGATCCGCCTTCAAACAATTGGTTTTGGGTAAATTTACGGATACCTTGTGCAAGTTTTTACAATGTTTTGGCTGATCCAGTTTTATATTAAACACTTCCCTTTCCCCCACCGGGGACTTAAGTATTTTTTGCGGGTCATCCATTGGTTTGGATTGGAAAAACGCCTTTTTGAAAAACAATTTTCTTCTGGTTTCCGGATGTGGCTTGGATTTTATGAGCACCAGCAAAAACAATTATTGTGGTATGGTGATTATGAGGCCCCGGTCACCAGCGCTATCCAAAGCCATTTAAGAGCCGGTGATGTTTTCCTTGACATAGGCGCCAATATTGGTTATTATTCCCTGGTTGCCTCTACCTGCCAGCCGGGGGTAAGGGTTATTGCCCTGGAACCAGTGAAGGCCATCTATGATAGGCTTGCTGCTCATTTCAGCCATAACCACCTGTCCAATGCTCAGGCCTCGTGCCTGGCGGCAGGTTCGGAAAACAGGACAATATCTATTCACCTTTCCCAACAGGACAATGAAGGCATGTCTTCCCTGCTCCCACCGGAGAATGATTCCGGAATTACAGAGTCCGTGGAAATGGTTTCCCTTGATCATTGGGAGGTTACCCGGGAACTTGACCGTCTGAATTTGGTAAAGATCGATACCGAAGGAAATGAATGGGATGTGCTAAAGGGAATGGAAGGCCTGCTAACCAGATTCAAACCCGTGGTAATGGTGGAAATCAACCCGGAAACGCAGTCAGGATTTGGTTACTCGGAAAACGACCTGAAAGCCTGGATGAAAACAAGGGGATATAATAGCCCTGTTCTCATTGGGGGAGAAAAGCAGAACGGTCAGCGGGACTTGTTGTTCCAGCCAGGTGGTTCAGACCGCCTTTAACTGCAAATAATCTTTGCGGTCAATATAAAAAACATACAGAAAATAAAGCAAGGGCAGAAAACAGATCAGTTTGAAAAACAAAATTCCCATGCCCAGTCCGAGTAAATAGAATAAGGCTATAAACAGGAAGCCAAAGAACATTTGGGTATCATCAATGGCACAAACCACGTGAAAATAGTAGGTATGCAAATGATGATAAACCAGTTCCACCGGTTTGGTATGGTGAAATCCGTCGGTAATGACCACCCTGGGATTGTTCTCATCCAAGGTAATCACAATCGGTTTGTTATTCCCGAGGGGATAGATCTGTCTTCCGTTCACCACTGCCTTGATCTTCAGAAAACTCATCAGCATCTGGTTCTTCCGGGTAATGACGATATGGTATTGTTTACCTGGTATCGGTTGATTATTTCAGTGCTTTAATGATGGCGATGAAATCACTGGCCACCAAAGAGGCGCCACCCACCAATCCACCATCCACCTCGGGACTGGCAAACAATTCAGCCGCGTTTCCGGCTTTCACGCTTCCGCCGTAAAGAATAGGAATGGCATTGGCTATGTCCTGTCCATATTGGTCCGCCAATACAGAACGCAAATAGGCATGCATTTCTTGTGCCTGTTCGGTGGTAGCGGTTTTCCCGGTTCCAATGGCCCAGATGGGTTCATAGGCAATGACCAGGGTTTTGACTTTTTCGGCGGGAAGGTGATACAGCGATTCCCGAAGTTGGGTAGCAACAAATTCATTTTGGGTTCCCTGCTCACGAATGGACAGGGGTTCGCCACAACAAAAAATAGGGATCAGTCCATGTTCAAAACAGCGGTCAACCTTTTCAGCCAGCATCTGGTTGCTTTCCTGAAAATACTCCCGGCGTTCGCTATGACCAAGTACACAGTATGGCACCCCGATCGATTGGATCATTTCGGCGGATGTTTCACCGGTATAGGCCCCGGATTTTTTATTGTAACAATTCTGCGCGGATGCAAAATAGTTTTTGCGGCCATCCAGGGCTTTGCCCGTCATGGTAAGATATGGAAAGGGAACGGCGAATACGGCTTTCTGATGATCGGCCAGTTGGATACCGGCTGCCAGGATATCTTTAAGTAATTGCTCGCCTTGTTGATAGGTCAGGTTCATTTTCCAGTTGGCGGCGGCGATTTGGGTCCTCATGATTTTGGTTTAGTATTTATTGTAAATGGTTTGTAAGATGATTTCTTCATTCATGGTCAGTACCTGACCCTTCAACTTTTTCCAGGCGCGGATATCTTCCAATGCCTTTGGCAGGTCATAGCGGTTCACGCCATCGGATCCCCAGGAAAATGAAGGGATGTATTTAGGGGTTAGTCCAACCCCATACACATTGCAGGATGCCCCGATGACTGTGCCTGTATTGATGCTTGTATTGATGGCCGTACGGGAATGATCTCCCATAAACATTCCGCATTTATTTCCAGTTTCCATCTCCCCTTTCTTGGTCCATACACGCACCGGCCCGGCATTATTCTTAACATTGGAATTGGTAGTTCCTGCCCCGAGGTTGCACCATTCTCCCAGGACAGAATCTCCCAGGTATCCGTCATGGGCTTTGTTGGAATAGCCAAAAATGACGGTGTTTTTGATTTCCCCTCCAACCACCGAACCAGGTCCGATCGTGGTGGCCCCATAGATACGGGTTCCCATTTTTACCACCGCGCCTTCACCAATGGAAACGGGGCCCCGTAGCAGGCTGCCATCCATAACCAGGGCGTTTTTTCCTATGTAAACAGGTCCGTCGGTAGCATTGATGACGACCTGTTCAAGCACGGCTCCCTTTTCCACAAAAACTTGTTGGGGGTTTTTTACCCTGGCAGACCGGGGAATGGCTTGGGATCGGCGTTTGCCCTTTACCAGTTTCCAGTCAAAGGCCAGGGCCTCTGCGTTCAACCGGGTGATATCCCAGGGAAAACGGATAGTAGGCACATCTTCCCGGATGGTAATGGCCTTTTTCATTTTCACCTTATTGGGCTCCAGGATTTCCCTGGTGGTAAACCTGAATACGATGCCGGTATCGCCGTTGACAGACAGAAATTCTCCATTCTTGAGTTGCTTGATGGCGGCCACCAACCGGGGAGTTGGAAGCAGGTTACCGTGGATCATATAGATTCCCCCGTGGCCAAGCTCCTTGTCTATCCTGACAGCCCTGTCAAGGTCTTTGTAGTCATCTTCAAACTTATCAAAAGAAACCGCGCCCAGAAGACGTTCCCATTTTTCCCGGATGGTGAGAATGCCGATACGGATGTCCTGGATCTGACGGGTAAGAGTAAAGGGGTAAAGATCCTCGGGTTGGCAAAATTCCTCTGTAAAGATGATCCGTTCAGGCATCAGGTAAAGCTACTGAATTATCTAAAACAAAAACCCCTTCGTCGAAACGAAGGGATTAAAGTATAGCCATGAAAAACAAAAAATGTTTTCGTAATGGTAAATTACGCAATTATTTTTTCTTCTCATATTTCTTCTTGAACTTGTCGATACGACCAGCGGTATCAACCAGTACGTTCTTACCAGTGAAGAACGGGTGAGAAGTGTTTGAAATTTCAAGCTTCACCAGGGGGTATTCATTGCCATCTTCCCATTTGAT
>JAYRZH010000173.1:0-3510 GCA_041916555.1 Chitinophagaceae bacterium
TATACTTATGAGAATTTCGATACCATCAAGGATAACAAGGATATTGACATAGTGTATGTGGTGTTACCCAATTCCATGCATGCCGAATTTACCATTCGCGCGGCCAAGTCAGGCAAACATGTGATCTGTGAAAAACCCATGGCCCTGACTGTCGAGGATTGTGATAAAATGATCAAAGCCTGTAAAGACGCCGGGGTACAGCTTGGTATCGGATACCGGCTGCACTATGATCCATTTAACCTGGAAATGGCCCGTTTGGGTTCCCAAAAAGTGTATGGTGACCTTAAGCAGATCAATGCAGGCTTTGCCTTTACCATTGGTGATCCCAATCAATGGAGGTTGAAAAAAGCCCTGTCAGGTGGTGGCCCCATGCAGGATATTGGCATCTATTGCATACAAGGAATATGCTATACTTCCGGTATGGAGCCTATTGCCGTGAGGGCTATAGAAGGCAAAAAAACCAATCCCGCCAAATTCAGCGAGGTTGAAGAATCCCTGAGCTGGGAATTTGAAATGCCCCATGGCCTGACAGCCAAAGGGATATGCAGCTACAGCGAAAACTATAATTTCCTGCGGGCAGAAGCACAGCATGGTTCCTTTGAACTAGCACCTGCTTACAACTATGGCGGGCTTCAGGGAAAAACCCCGGATGGCCCAATGAAGTTCCCAAGGATCAACCAACAGGCCCGGCAAATGGATGCCATGTCACAAGCCATAATAAAGGGTGAAAAAATCATCACCCCCGGTGAGATGGGTCGCCGTGATGTGCGTCTGATCAATGCGGTTTATGAAGCGATGCATACCGGGAAACGGGTATCCCTCGTTTAACCCGGTATCACCCGCAGTTGGTTTATTCAAATAACGGTACATTCCTGACCGCATACTTCTTCATGGCTTCCAGGTTTAGCTCCACCCCTATTCCTGGTTTCTCAGAAAGTGTGATAAAGCTGTCTTTTACCCATTCCCCTTCGTAGGTTACGATCTCTTTGTACATGGGATCGGTATGGAAATAAGATTGCCATTCCAGGATCATGAAGTTTGGCACCGAAGCACAAACATGACAGGAGGCCATACACCCAAGGAAGGAAGCTACCATATGGGGCGCGAATGGCGTATAGTATAAATTAGCAAGGTTGGCAATCCGCTGGCCTTCTCCCAAGCCGCCTGCTTTTTGCAGATCGGGCATCACCACATCTACGGCGCCAATTTCAAGCATCCGACGGAATCCATGGGCCAGGTACTGATTCTCCCCCGCGGCTATCGGTGTACTGCTGGAATCCTTGATGGATTTATAGGCATCAACGTTCTCCGCCGGGGTTGGCTCCTCCAACCACATCAAGTTAAGCGGTTCCAGCAATTTGGCCACGGCATGACCGGTAAAGGCGTCATAACGGCCATGCATATCCACTAATATATCCACATTGGGGCCCACTGCTTCACGGGCTGCAAAGATCTGGTCATACATGCGTTTTAACTCTGCGGGACTGGCCGTCCAGTTATACCGGTCATACTTACCTGGATCATTAGCCTGGTCCAAATCAAACTTGATGGCATTAAAACCCATATTCTTTGAACGCATGGCGGCTTCGGCAAAATCTTTGGGTGTAGGCAGGTTGCGTTGATAGAGGGCAGTATCACAATAAACCCGGATCTTATCGCGGAATTTGCCACCCAGCAACCGGTACACCGGAACCTGCAAGGCCTTGCCGGCAATATCCCATAAAGCGGTTTCAATGGCCGACAATACCGCTACATACATACCCGCCTGCGCGCCTTGAAAGAACCCTCCCTTTCGTATTTCTTCAAAAAGGCGGTGTACATCAAGCGGGTTTCGGTCCTTTAACCGAAATTCAAAATTTTTCACCAGGTGATAGGTGCCGGCTACGGCATCCACCCCTTCTCCATAACCGACTATATCCTGATTGGTCAGAATTTTTACAAACAAGCTTCCCCGGATATACCCGCATTGGATCCCCGTGATCTTCAGATCCGATGGAGCTGAGGACCGGGGTGATTTTTCGACGGCATCTTCATACCCTCTTCCAAATGCCCCCAGGGATACAAAGGGTGCCAGTGCCGAAGCCAGGGCTGTTTTGGAGAGGAATGATCTTCTTGTGGTATTGCGCATGGTGATTAGTTTTTGGTGTTGATTAATATTGTAAAAATGGGATTACCAGGTGCGGTCTTTCAGGTACTGCTGAATGTATTCTTTGGCCACCGGCAGTTTATCGATATGGTCATTTAACCATTGCGAAAAATCCTTTTCAATTTCATCCGACCAGCGGGCATCGATCTGTCCGGCAGTGTATTTCCCTTCGCGGAGACGTTGGTGGCCAAAGAGGTCACGGAGACGAACAATCTCCGAAGTAGTAACCACCTTCTCGGCCAGGTGCGGGGGCACAAATACCACCACACCCATTTTTCCCAATACCACATCACCAGGCATCACGGTAACGGTGCGTATGCGGGTGGGCTGGTTGATTCCCACAATCATTGTATTCAGGTCACCGGGGGGATTATGATGCGAAGGATCATAGCTGGTGTAATAAGAGGTAAACCCTCCTATTTCTTTCAACCCTTCCACATCACGCAGGGCTCCATCGTAAACAATGCCATTGCCCGATTTGGCATAAATGGCGTTGCCGACATTATCCCCGATCGTAGGCCCGTTTCGCTTGGCGCCAAACTGATCGGCCACATATACATCACCCTTTACCAGTAAATCCACCGCCCAGGTATTCTGCCCACGCTTCCCGGATTTTTTTCCGAATGAATCGATGGCTTTCCAAACATCGGGACGCCCAGGCATGAAGGTGGCGGTCACGGCCCTTCCGACCAAAACACTGTCTGGGTTTATCACCTGCCAGCCCTCGGCAATCTGATAGGCGTATCCCGCGTTCTTCATCACGGCCCAGGCTTCTTCCACACTAACGGATTTCATACGCTCCAGAATCTTGTCGGATACTTTGGGACGGCCATCGGGAAAACGTTCACCGGTCCATTCCGGTGTTAAAGCGATCAGTTGCTCTTTACTGATCTGTACCTGCTGTGCTTTTATCCCCATGACGGAGGCGAGGAAAAGCAAGGCCAGTATTGATTTTCTCAGATTGATCATATCGTTATTTTTATTTAGAAGGAATGATTTCTTCTTCAGGTATTTCTGACGGTAGTCGGTTATGCCACCAACTGGCAAGCGCCGACCCTGTCAGGTTCATCAGGGGAGCAAATACCGCGGCGGTAAGTCCGATCGTCGCAACTTTCCCCAGCTCTTTGGCAATGCCCGATGCCAGTCCGGCATTCTGCATCCCCACTTCAATCGCAATGGTGCGGCAATCCCGCTCGGGTAAACGGAAGGCCCTGCCACACCAATAGCCCAACAGGTACCCGGAAATATTATGGACAAGGGCTACGCCAAAAAGCAGGAGTCCGATGGTCAACAGGCTATCGCGTCCCGCGGCCGTAATGATCGCCACGATAGCGGCAATACTGAACATCGACAGGAATGGCATA
>JAYRZH010000174.1:0-3488 GCA_041916555.1 Chitinophagaceae bacterium
ATAATAACCTGATGCATATGTTTCTGGCTACCGGGGGAAAATTGACCGGTGACCAGAACCTTGATCCCAATGAAGAGATTGAAGTGGAATTGTATTCACTGGAGGAGGTGGCGGCCATGATCAAAAGAAATGAAATTGTTCAGTCGATGCATGTGACCACCTTACTGTATGCCCTGGAAAAACTGGGTCGTCTCAAATTTGGATAGGGGTTTGATTTATCGTTGAACCTCGGCCACCAGAAAAATACTCCCGCAAACCAGGATCAGGTCATTGGGCCCGGCTTCCTGACGGGCGATGGCCAAAGCCTGATTCACACCAGGATAAGACTGACCTTTTAATCCAAATTGACCGGCTTCTTCCTTAAGTGTTTTTGCCTCCAGGGCACGGGGAATTTGTGCTTGGGTAAAATAATAGCTTGCCTGTTTGGGTAATAACCGAAGCACCCGCCCTGGTTCTTTGTCTTTTACCAATCCGAGGATGATATGCAGGTGACGATAACTTAATGTTTCCAGGTGTTGGGTCATTTGCCTGATCCCATCTTCATTGTGCGCCACTTCCAATATGATATCCGGGCGCTGGTGGATAAGCTCCCAGCGGCCATGCAGGCCCGTGAGTTTCTTCACCTGTTTGAGCGCTTCGGTAATAACAGGAAAATGGATATTCCATCCCATTTCACGAAGCACCCGGCAGGTTTCGAGTACAGGAACGATATTTTTTAGTTGATAAATACCCGTCAAGTCTAGATGGAGTATGAGTTGATCGGTTTCATGGGGAGTGGCTATGTTCACCACCAGTTCATGTCCTTTCCACTCGTGATCCATGACCTGAAATTCATCCTGGGCATATAGGAGGGGAGCTTGCTGATCTCTGGCTACTTCTTCAAATACGGGAAGGGTCTCAGGTTGCCTTTCCCCAATTACTACAGGAATGCCGGGCTTGATGATGCCCGCTTTTTCCCTGGCGATCTCCGGCAGGCTATTTCCGAGGAGGTTCATATGGTCATATCCGATCTGGGTAATGACGGAGATTTCGGGGAGAATGATATTGGTACTGTCCAGGCGTCCACCCAGTCCAACCTCGATAACCGCCACATCTACCTGATGCCTGGCAAAATGGTCGAAGGCCATGGCTACGGTAATTTCAAAAAAGCTGGGTTCAATGGATTCGATCAGTGGTTTGATGCCTTTGGTGAAATCAACCACTTCCTGCTCCGAGATCATCTCTCCGTTTATCCGTATCCGTTCCCTGAAGTCTTCCAGGTGGGGGGAAGTGTATAAACCGGTTTTATACCCGGCTTTTTGAAGGATGGCTGCCAGCATGTGACTGACCGATCCTTTTCCATTGGTCCCTGCCACATGGATGGATTTGAAGCGACGATGGGGATCTCCAAGGTGTTGGCAGAGGGCAAGTGTATTGGTAAGGTCTTTTTTAAACGCGGCAGGCCCAACCCTGCTAAACATGGGCAAGCGGGTAAACAGGTAATTGATCGTTTCCGGGTAATTCATTCCACCACAAAAGTAAGTGGTGGCCGGTGATCAAGAAACTTTGAAATTGAACAATACCGTTACGGTAGATTCATGATCGGACCGGTCAAACCGGATATTCCGCAGGTATTGAATGATGGCATTCCTGTATTCCGAACTGGTGCTGGTGGATCCTCTGGAGAATTGCAGGAAAGACCCGATACCATCGGGGGAAACGCGTATGTCGGCATAAATGGTGGCTTTGGGAAGGTCACCGGTAAAAGAATAGGTTTTAACGATCACCCGGTCGCCACGGGTCACTTTGGGTCCAACACCGCTGCCAACGCCACTTCCTTTTCCAGAACCCACACCGGTGCCGCTACCAGTACCCGTTCCGCTTCCATTGCCGGTACCGGTACCATCTCCTTTACCTCCGCCGGGTTCATAGGTAGTGGATGTACCACCGCCACCGGAGTTTGTACCACCCCTGGTTTGTCCCATTTGTGCCTTGGGCTTTGGAGGAGCGGGAACCACTGCGGGTTTCTCGGTATCCTTTTTTTCAACCGTCTTTACGCTCGTATTTGTCTTGGTAGCAGTAGGTTTGGTCACCACCGGTTTTAATACGGCCGGGGTATTTTCCTTTTCATCGGTTTCGATATCTTTTGATTCTTCCGTGGGGGGAGAGGGCTCGAGAGGTTGATTGGCATATTCTCCGGCCGGACCGGCTGATTGCACGGGGCTGCCACCGCCGCCTCCACCAACACCAGACCCATCAGGAAGGCCTTCAAGGTCAGGAGGCAGGTTTAATTCCACCTCAACCGCCGTTTCCGGAAGCGGGGGAAACAGGATGGGGATTTCCAATTTTATCAAAAAAAGGATCAGGATGATGACACCTGCGATGCCACCGGTGATCAGTGATGCCTGAAGATTTTTCTGACGTTCAAAATCCTGTGTCATTAGTAAAGCCTCTTGTGCCATGTAAAGATATTATTATTTAGAGAATCCGGCGAAAGGCAATTTGCTTTGGGCCAACCCGGTTTTTCCTATTCGTATAATAACGATGCAAATTGGATGCGACTTGCACACCTGAATCGTTAAATAGTGTTAAAGTTTGGTTGGGTTGGTTGAAATAACACGCCTGGTGGTGTTGGCGATGATCAATCCGAGTACCACTAAGGCAAAACTTCCTACATGTAGCCATTGGATTTTTTCACCCAGCAGCCATACGGCTTCCAGGCTGCTGAATACAGGTATGAGGTTTCCAAACAGGGAGGTTCTTCCGGCCCCTAGGTGGTGTATGGCTACATTCCAGAGAAGAAAACAAATAACCGATGCCCCCAGTCCCAGGTAAAGTATGGCCCCGAGGTTGGGCAGGTTCAGGTTGATCCCACCCAGCTTGTTGTACTCCATGATATACGCGGGCAAAAGCAGAACCGTGCCAATGGCAAAGGTGGTAAACAGAAAATTCACAGGGTTCATTTGCGCAGGTCTCTTGCGGGCGCAGATATTATAAATCGCAAAACAAAAAGCTGCCGCGAGCATCCAGTAATCCCCCTCCGTAAACCGAAGGGTCATCAGGTTTTCCAGGTGGCCCTTGGATAGCAGCCAGAGAATGCCGATAAGACAAACCAGCATCCCGATAACACGCAAAGTGGTGATCTTCTCTTTTAAAAACACACGGGCCAGGATCACCGACATAACAGGAGAGGAGGTAGTGCCGATAAGGGCCATATTGACCGCGCTGGTATGATGCCCCGCCACATAAACAAATGTATTGAACAGGCTGATCCCAAAAGCGGCTGCGAGAAAAAAGAGTAGGGGATGTTTCCAGACCAGTCTCCATTCCTTCAGAAAATACTTCATCGCGAATGGCAATAGGATCAATGTGGCGCTCAACCACCGGAAAAAGGAAAGGGTGACCGGCGGAATGTCTTTGGCTACCCCTCGTGCTATAACAAAGTTCCCCGACCAGATGATGGTCGCGATGATCGCAAGCAGGGCGCCATAGAGGGATTTGTTATCTTT
>JAYRZH010000175.1:0-3387 GCA_041916555.1 Chitinophagaceae bacterium
TTATAATTCTATGCGTATCTCCGCGTCCTCTTGTTCTCTGCGGTTACTCTTCCCCCCGCGGTAATATTATTTCTTATTAATAACAGCGGCCATTGTCTTCCCGATATCGGCCGGGCTTTGCACCACATGGATGCCACATTCGGCCATGATCTTCATTTTGGCGGCTGCTGTATCTTCGGCTCCTCCGATGATGGCACCGGCGTGACCCATGCGTCGTCCGGGAGGCGCGGTTTGTCCGGCTATAAAACCTACCACCGGTTTTTTATTTCCGGATTCTTTGATCCAACGGGCGGCTTCGGCTTCCATGCCACCTCCAATTTCACCGATCATGACGATCGCGTCCGTTTCGGGGTCGTTCATGAAAAGTTCTACAGCTTCGCGGGTGGTGGTGCCGATGATGGGGTCGCCACCGATACCAACGGCAGTGGAAATACCCAGTCCGGCCTTGGCTACCTGGTCGGCGGCTTCGTAGGTGAGGGTGCCCGATTTGGAAACGATTCCGATGCGACCGGCTTTAAAGACAAAACCGGGCATGATACCCACTTTGGCTTCTCCGGCGGTAATGACACCCGGACAGTTGGGACCCACCAGTCGGGTCTTTTTGCCCTGGAGATAATTTTTAACCTTGACCATATCCTGGGTAGGGATGCCTTCGGTGATACACACTACCAGTTCAATTCCGGCTTCGGCAGATTCCATGATGGCATCGGCGGCAAAGGCCGGGGGTACAAATATGATACTGACATTTGCCCCTGTCTGCTTTACACAATCAGCTACGGTATTAAAAACAGGCTTGTCGAGGTGGGTGGTACCACCTTTGCCGGGGGTGACCCCGCCAACGACCTGGGTACCATATTCGATCATCTGGGTAGCATGAAAAGTGCCTTCAGAACCGGTGAAGCCCTGAACAAGAATCTTTGAATTTTTATTGACAAGAATGCTCATGGTGCAGGATTGTTAAAAGTCGGGCAAATGTACTGCATTATGGCCTTACTGCCGCCTTTAGTCGAAAGTAAAAATAGCTCCCCTGCCCAAGCTGTGAACGAACCCCGATTTCCCCGCCCATGGCCTCAGCCAGTTCCTTGCTGATGGCCAGTCCCAGACCGGTTCCTTTTACGGCATTTTTACCGGGTACTTTGTAATAGCGGTCAAAGATCCGGCTTTGAAAACCTTCCTCTATTCCCGAGCCATTGTCCTTGACCCCGATTTCAACCATATTACCGGCTTCCCTGGCGGTGATCAGGATATTATCATTTGGTGGGGAGTATTTGATCGCGTTGGAAAGGAAATTATTTAATACCCAACCTGCTTTTTCCCGATCGGCCAGCACCAGGGGGAGCTGGGTTGGCTGCTCATATTCCACCCGGATGTTCTTTTGGTTGGCGGTATTAAGAATGGCCATTCGAGCCTCTTCGATCATTTCCTGGGGCGAAACGGGATTGATATGCAGGTCCATCTTTCCACTCTCTACCTGGCTTAGATCCAGCAATTCACTCAGTATTCGAAGGATGCGACGGTTGTCGTCCCGGAGGTTGGAAACCAATTGGCCCTGTTCTTCGTTCAAGGGGCCGGTACGGGGATCTTCCAGCAACTTTATCGTGAAATCGGAAGAGGCCAGTGGTGTTTTCAGTTCATGGGATATTGTGGCCATGAACTGGGTTTTGGCGGTATCCAGTTCTTTAAAAGGGGTAATATTCTTCAAGACTATGACGATGCCCGGTTTTTTTTCTTCCTGGGTTAGCTCAATGATTTCCCGGGTAAAGAAGTTTTCTTTCCCATCAATCACGATTTTAAAGGGAAGGGTTGGTTGGTCCTGAAGAATAAAACGAAAAAGGTCGTTTCCCCGGCTTACTTCTTCCCTGGATTTGCCAACTATTTCTGACTCCTGCAGATTGAGTAACCCCAGCGCCTGCTGGTTGGCAAAAAGGATGGTCCCGGAATCATCGATGCCTATACTGGCGTCTTTTAATGAATTGATGACCGCTTCTGCCCGTTGTTTTTCAAACATTAACCTGGAGAGGTTACTGTGTTCATACTGATCCAGTTTTTCAGCCATCTGGTTAAAGGCATTGGCCAATTCACCAAATTCATCTTTTCGGTCGAGATGGATCCGTTTCTGGTACTTTTTTTCTGCAATGGCGCGAATACCTTCGGTGAGGCTGGCGATGGGGGAGGCCACCAGGGAGGGAAAGTTGAACACAAAGGTAAAACCGGCCAGCAGGCTGATGGTAAAAATAACGGTGATGATCGTGCGCGCTTTGCCGGCTTCCTCCTGGGCCTTGATGTTTTTTCGGGCAATGGCCTGCAGGTTGAGTTGCATGATCCTGGTGATCGAGTTACGGATGGGCGCCTGCAACGAATCGGGTGCGCCGGAATTCCTGAAAGCATTGAATTGTTTCCTTAATATATGGGTGACTTCCATTTCACCCGGTTCGGTGATGTTTTGCTCTTGCCTGCCAAGCTGGTGGTCAAACCGTATCAGGGATGTGGCTGAATCCTGGTCAAGGCTGTCAAGGGCATTGACCATTTCCCGGGAATAGTCCAGGGTTTCATAGTTATCCTGCAGGATCTTCCTGGAGTTTGAAGCCAGGTGGTTTAGAAAAAAATAGGAAACGGCCCCGACAAGGATCATCAGGGCAAACAGGAAAGCGCCCCCCAGGCCGATCTTGGTTTTTAGTTTTGCTGGCATCAGGAAAGTATGATGATATCCACGTCGTTTCTGGAAAGGGCCTTGAGCAGTTTCCGGAATACACTGGTCTTCCAGATTATCCGTAGCAAATTTAGGTGAGGTTTGCCGATACAAACCGTGGTGATTTGTTTTTCTTCCACGGTTTTAACAATAGCCTCCGCCACATCTTCGCTTTTTACCTGTAATACAACCGCGCCTAGTTCGGTGGCGTTTTTAAAATTATTGATCAGGTGCCGTTGTTCGGCGAGGGGGATCTTTTCCGGTGACTCCTTGGCTGTTTGCACATAAAGCACCCACCACTGGCTATTATAATACGAGGCCAGCCTGGCGGTTTTCCGGATAATATTCTGCGCCATCTCTGCATTGGAAGAGATACAGGCCAGAAAATGCTCATGACGCCAGGGTCTTTCCCGGGCAGATACCTCATAATCCACTTTTCGCTCAACCTGGCCGGCCACTTCTTTCAGGGCCAGTTCGCGTAACTGGAGGATTTTTTCAGGTTTAAAGAAATTCTGAAGGGCCAACTGCACTTTGGAATGGTCATAGATCTTTCCTTCCTTCAACCTGGTGATGAGTTCATCTGCCGTGAGATCGATATTCACCACTTCATCTGCCACCTGGAGTACTTTATCGGGCACCCTTTCTTTTACCTCCACGCCGGTGATTTCTTTTACATCGGCGTTGATGCTTTCAATGTG
>JAYRZH010000176.1:0-3339 GCA_041916555.1 Chitinophagaceae bacterium
ATGACCTGAAAGGCCCCGTCATCAACACCGGACGCATGTCCAATACCGGGATTGATATCAGCATCACTTCTACCAATATCAAAACCAAGGACCTGACCTGGAAAACCAATGTGATCTTCTCGCAATTCAAGAACAAACTTGAAAAAGTCGCCGGTGACCTGGCTGGGTTGTATGGCCGTATTTACTATGACAATTACCTTGTTACCCGTACTGTGCCCGGGTATGCCGTGGGTTCTTTCTTTGGGTTAAAAACAGACGGGCTCTTCCGTACTCAGGCCGATCTTAACAACAGCCTGCCTCAGTTTGGTTACCCGGTTGATCCCACCCATACCTGGTTGGGGGATATCCGCTTCAAAGATGTGGGTGGTGGTACTGATGGCAAACCTGATGGTGTGATCAATGAGAATGACATCACCTTTATTGGAAGCCCGCTCCCCAAGTTCACCTATGGTTTCACCAATACCGTAAACTACAAGGATTTTGATTTCTCCATCTTCCTGCAAGGGAGCTACGGAGCCAAGATATTCAACTTCCTTCGTTGGCAATTGGAAAAATTGGATAACCCTTACTATAACCAGTTGCGTACCGTTATGGACCGCTATACGGATGCAAACCCCGAAGGTTCATTGCCCAGGTTTACCAATACCAACGTAAACAACGTGTATATGTCCGACCGCTATGTGGAGGATGGTTCTTACCTGCGTATCCAGAACATTTCCATTGGTTACCGGATCCCGGCCCGCTTTGTTTCCAAGGCCAAGATCAGCACCGCCAGGGTATATGTATCGGTACAAAACCTGCATACGTTCACCAAGTATAGTGGCTATGACCCGGAAGTGGGTGTGTTTAACAACAACATCCGCCTCACCAACGTGGATGCCGGTCACTATCCCAATCCCCGGAGTTTTACCGCAGGGGTAAGTCTTGAATTTTGATCAAAAAACAATTCAACTTGATTGATATGAAAACATTGATTCGCTATACAGCTTTACTGATCGTACCGGTGGTCCTGCTCCTGTCATGCCGGAAGCAGTTCCTTGACAAGCCGGCACAGGATAGCACCACGCTGGATAACTATTACAATACCGCCGAGGAGGTGAGGGGATTGACCAGCACCCTTTATGGATTGCCCTGGTCGGGTTATGAAAACAGGGCCATGGATGCCATTGGCGATGTGATGGCCGGAAATGAATATACCGGTGGCGCCGATGATCCTCCCTTCCTTAATTTCTCTTTTGCCTCCACTTCAGTCCGCATCGCGGATGCCTGGAAGGTATTTTATAAGATCGGTGGGTGGACCAGTGAGTACATGAACGCCCTTGAATTAAAGAAATCCAAAGGCGGGAATGCGGCTATCCTCGACCCGGCCATTGCCGAATGTCACTTCTTTAAGGGTACGGTTTATTTCTATATCGCCCGTATCTGGGGAGATGCCCCGATAGTGAATGACCCCGGTGGCACCATTCTTTCCGGTAATTTCAATATTCCCCGTTATTATAAGGCCGATGTACTTCGTTTTGCCCTGGAAGAATTGAAAAAAGCGGAAGCCGGTTTACCCGATTCTGATATCAAGGGTCGTGTAACAAAATGGTCTGCCAAGGGAATGATGGCCAAATTATACCTGTACAGAAAGGACTATGACAGCGCTAAAACCAAAGCCCTGGAGGTCATGAATTCAGGGAAATATGATCTTTTCCCCAATTATGGCGCCATGTTCATGTCCAGCGCGAACAACAATAATATTGAATCCCTGTTCTCCATCCAGCACCAGTTAACAGGAAACCCCTGGGGTTCAGGCAACCAAAAGAATCCAGACCGCGGCCCCGCGAACCTGCAAACCTCCGAAGCCAGCATGTGGGAACTTTATACCCCCAGCAGGGACATACTCGCAGAATATGAATCCGGTGACCTGAGAAGAAAGGGTTCCGTAATGGAGCATGGTTGGGAAAACCTTTCCTGGAAACCCAAGAACAGCAATGCGGCTTACAATGCTTTTATGGCCGGTGGATACAAATATGACACCCTGCAACCGGTAGGTGATGGCGGACAAAAGAATGCCGTTCGCGCCAATATTGTAAAATATGTGGTTGGTCCAGGTTCTGCCTATGGTGGCGAAGCCGTACTGGGTATGAATACTGGGATCAACACCATGATGTTGCGCTATGCGGATATCCTGCTTATTTATGCCGAATCCGTGCTGGGTTCAGCAGCCTCTACCACTGATGCCACCGCATTGGCAGCGATCAACAAGGTAAGGGTCCGGGCGGGATTAAACCCCCTGACCATCATAACTCCGGCCGCCATCCTGCATGAGCGCCGGGTTGAATTTGCCTTTGAAGGGGATTACTGGTTTGATATCCAGCGTCAGGGATTTGCCAAGGCTAAACAAATTATTGAAGCACAGAACCGGGGCACATTTGAGTTTCCAAACTATGTAACATTCACTGAAAACTATATGCACCTGCCAATACCGGCAGCCGAAGTTTTACAGGATCCCGCCCTGGGTCTTCCTGCAGTGCCGTATTATTAAATAAAAATCATTCCTAAATACCAATGAGGTTTATCATGAAAAAATACATGCACAACATATTATCCAAGGGCCTTCTCCTCGCTATCACGGCGTTGGTGTTTATAGGTTGCGAAAAGGATAAGGATGGCACCCCCGATGTGAAAACCGGCGCCATGACATCGGGCACGATCAACCCCGGCTCGGCTGCAGGCGGACAGGTAGTCACCCTTAGTGGATCGGGAATTGGTCAGATCCGATCCATTGTATTTGACAAGAATAATGTACCGGCGCCATTCACGCCTACATTAAACACTGAGTCTGACCTGATTTTCCGGGTACCGGATACTGCCTATGGCGGACCACAAAATGTGATCTTTACCAATGCTGATGGAAAAACGCTGACCGTTCCTTTTAGTGTGATCGCGTTGCCTAGCGTAACGTCTGCCTTTCCCACCGATTTCCAACAAAACACTGAGATCACCCTTACAGGAAACAACCTGGATGATGTGACCACTGTTGTATTGGAAGGTACCACTGACAATTGTACCATCGTTTCCCAAACACGTCGCCAAATGGTAATCCGCATGCCGGCGAGTACAGCCGATCGGGCCAAGATCAGGCTCACCAATTCCTCCGGCAACAGGTTGACCGACCAGGAATTTGTAAATATCGACCGGGCGCTTTCGGTATTCCGCGAAGGCCTGGAAAATGGATTTGAGAACTGGGGCTGGGGTGGAACCTTCACCGCTTCCCCGGAAGATAAGATTACCGGAGCCAATGGACTGAAAGCGGCTTTTGACCCCGCAGGAAGCTGGGGTGGATTGCAATTA
>JAYRZH010000177.1:0-3323 GCA_041916555.1 Chitinophagaceae bacterium
CCAGCCCCATCCCCGCCAGATTCCCCATGGCAACGGCATTGGCCACCGTTCGCATGCGGGAAGCATTGTCGCCAATAGCATAAATCCCCCTTACCGTTGTTTCATACTGCTCATCTACCTGGATATAACCATCTGCTGTCAGGACGCAGCCCAATTCCGCCGGTAATGAAGAGTGCTGCTCAAAGGGACTGGGGGCATACAGCACCTCCAGATCGAGTGAACTGCCATCCTCAAACAAAACCTCCCGTACTTGGCCATTTTCCTGTTGCAATCCCCGGATCTTTTTCTCCATGATACCAATCCCATGCTTTTTTAACTGGTTCTGCTGCTCTGTGGAGAGGTTAGCAGGGCCATTGGTTAGTAATACCAGGTCCTTTGTCCAGTTGTAGATCATTTTCGTAAAATCATAAGTCCTCTCATTATTCAACATTACCCCGGTCTTTTTTCCCCTTACCTCATAACCATGACAAAAAGGACAATGCAGAACCGATTTTCCCCAACAGGCCCCCAAACCTTCTATTTCTGGCAATATATCCCTGATCCCCGTGGCAAATACCAATCTAGTAGTCTGGTATTTCTCCCCTGTCATTAGGCTTACTTCAAACCCGCCTGCTAATCGGTGGGCATGGATGACCTCCCCTTCCTGCCAATGTACGCTTGCATAACTTTTCACCTGCTCCCTTGCCTGCGAAGCAATGGCTGCCGGCTGACGTCCATCATTGGTCAGGAAATTGTGGGAAAAAGGCGTTGATGCATTACAGGGCTTTCCTGAATCGATCACCAACACCTTTTTTAATGCCCTGCCCAATGACATGGCAGCAGACAATCCCGCATAACTTCCCCCAATGATGATAACATCATACCGGCCCTCTATTCGTCCTGTTTGCTTTTCCATTATTTCTTATTGGGGACTACCATTTTCATCACCTTATCAACCGCAGGCACACCTATAAATACCAGCCAGGGAACCAACGTAATGGTCAATATCAATGTTCGCTGGTACAAGGGCAGGTCTGCCAGGTGGGCACCAAAGAAGTACAGGAATAAGGTGATCGAAGGATAAATGGCCAGCCAGATCTTCAACGCGGCCAACAGTTTCATTTTTGCTTTCATTTCAATTTCAGTTTAAGAATAATCAAAAAGCAAAAATAGAAAGGCTTGTCCCCTGGCTAACAGGACAATGATTGATTTGAATAGGACAATCCTAAAAAATAACCATATATCATTGAAACCTCCGGATTGTGCGATCCTATTTGACTTTTGTCCTATCCCCCACTCCCGGGCCAATATACCTTTGTCAATCAAACGAAATCAACATGGAAAAGTCAATCAACAACCACCGGAAAACATCCCTATGGGCTGGCATATTCTATATACTCACCTTTATTTCCATCCCCACTTTTAGTCTATACCAGGATATCCAGAAGCCCGGATTCATCCACTCACAAAACCCCGATAGCCCTATCATTGCGGGCGGACTGCTGGAGATCATTGTGGGCCTGGGGGGAATTGCCACGGCTGTTATCCTTTACCCTGTACTTAAAAAATACAATTCCACCGCTGCGCTTGGCCTGGTTGCTGCCCGGGTTTTGGAAGCGGCTACCATATTTCTTGGCGTGTCCTTTCTACTAAGTGTACTCACCCTGCGGAAAAGCGGTTTGGGTTTCGAAGGAGAAGCCTCCGCACAAACCCTGGTGGCCCTTTACAACCGCATCTTCACCCTCGGACAAGGATTCATCCCTGCAATTGATGACCTCTTGCTGGGCTACCTTCTCTACAAATCCAAATTAGTACCACGCGGACTTGCCTTGCTGGGTATGATCGGGGCCTTTCCGCTTATTGCCGAATACCTGGCCATCCTGTTTGGTCTGACCGACAGGTTTTCCGCTTGGACAGCTTTATCTGCCGTACCCGTGGCAACATTTGAATTCTCGCTGGGTCTCTACCTGATAATAAAAGGATTCAAAAAGGGCGCAACAGAAATAAATAATAACTAAACCCCACCGCTAAATTTTGTCCGAAAGGCTTCCGGTGTAAGTCCGGTATGTTTTCGGAAAAAGCGGATAAAATAGGAAACGTCCTCATATCCTAAAAGATCGGCCACTTCCTTGACCTGGTTGGTAGTGGCCAGTAGATAACGCCGGGCTTCGAGCAGGATCTGTTCGTTGATCATTTCAGAGGCAGTTTTCCCTATTGTGGACCTGGTTACCTCATTTAATTGATACGCGGAAAGATTCATCCGCTGGGTATAAAAGGAGACCTGCTTGTTCTCCGCGATATGCCGTTCCAATAACTCCTGAAACTCCTCCAGTCTTTCGAGCGAATAGGAACTTGTACCCTGCGGATTGCCCTTTGGATCCGGGCTTTGCCGGATAAATTCAATAAAGAAAAGATCGAGATTGGCTTTGATGGCATCCAGAAAGCCTTCCTCTTTGTCAATATACTCGGTATAGATTTGTCCAAGTAAACCGTGCAGCCTGTCAAACCGTTTGCCACTGGGTCGGCAATAGCCTTTGCTCCAGGCTTTTCTGACCCGGTGTACGGCTTCTTTTCCAGCCGCGTGATAAAACTCAGGTTTACATTCAAGCAAATAGCCTTTGGCACCGGCCTTGAGCTCAAGTTGGTGAACCTGTCCAGGCCGAAGCATGAAGATGGAATGGTCTTGTACCTTATGTGGGATAAAATCTATTTCATGGACACCCCGTCCTTCTTCTATCAATAAAATAAAATAGTACTCATGCCGGTGAAGCCCATGAAACAGGTCCCCTTCTTTCATGATATCGCTGACCTTACGGATATTGAACCGGGCCCTGGTATGGATATCCTGGTTGGCAGGGGAAATTTGTCTGACGGGGATCTTTTTCATAACACCCTGAATGTGGTTTTATGAAATTAGCCAAATCTTACTCCAAACAATAAAATTCCGTATATTTAACTCTCTGCCGCTTCTTCTCAAAAAACGTTGCTGCCTGGCAATTTTGCCTGTGCTGAAATCTATGCCCGCCTCATCCAAAAACTATTGTCTATGCCAACGAGAAGACCCATTTCACGCAGGGATTTTGTTTACCAGGCCGGACTGACCGGATTGGGAATTTCCCTTGCCAACCCCAAACTATTTTCCTCCAACGTGAAAAACAAAAAAGACAAACTGGGTATCGCCCTGGTCGGACTGGGTGGTTATGCCGGAAATCAACTGGCGCCCGCCTTGCTGGAAACCGAACATTGTTATCTGGCCGGAATTGTAACCGGTACGCCCTCGAAGATCCCTATATGGCAATCAAAGTACAAGATCCCCGATGCCAATGTGTATAATTATGAGAATT
>JAYRZH010000178.1:0-3231 GCA_041916555.1 Chitinophagaceae bacterium
CGATATGGTTCCGTGGGTTTCATCCCCGGCAATAACTTTTGCACCGGCACCGGTCAGACCGGCATCAATCATTTCGACTCCGTCGAAGTACTTAAATACTTTTCCGAATTCGTCTTTTGTGATGGTGACATAGTTAGTGCCCAGAGTGGTAATCCGGCTGATCCATGCACTGTCAAGAATCAGGTAAGGAGTACCTCCGGAACGGACCATTGAAATCAGCTCACGCAGTTTTTCAACAAGCGCCTGCTGTGCGGTTACCGTTGCATCTGCATTACCCATCCCGATGCTCAGTGCAGCAGAGCTGGAGTTTGCATAAATTTTCTGACCGGATACACACAGGGTCTTAACACCGCTGGTATAAACCGTCAGGCCGGTTCCGTTGACAAACTGGTCATTGAATACCCGGCCGAGGTTACGGCCAAAGCTGAGCAGTTCGGCAGCACGAACCGAAGGAACGTCAGCTCCCCGGCGTTCATGAGCCACATCAACGAGAACCTTATCGCCCATGATCTTCAGAGCAGGAGCAATGAAGGACGGGGTTACGGTCTGGCCGCTGTGATCAGAATCAATCGCCCGCATGGCCCCACCGGCAGTTGCAGCAGCTTTACGGGCATACTCTGCATTACCCACGATCGAGTAAAACTCGGCACGGGTCAGTACCGGAGATTGTGTTTGCATGGCAGCAATAAATGCCTGAGTTAAGGCATCATTGGAAGAAATTTGTGCAAAACGCATCAGTTTTGTCCTTTCATTGAGTCACGGATGTGATCCGTAACGGTGGCAAAATCGGGAGCACCATTGGTTTTCTTCCGGTTTTCCGGAGCAGTTACCTTTGGTTCTTCCATCGGTTTCTTTTTGTCGAGAATGGCCAGAGTGCCCTCTTCGTCGTCCTTCAGATTGTTCTCCCAGACGGGGCGTTCAGCAGGGTCAATGACCTTGTCCTGAATTGCCTTGTCCAGGCGGGCTTTAATCCGGTCGGCCTTGACTTGCTTGTCACGGTTCCGGAACTGTTCCAGCTCGGTTTGGGCCGACTGAAGGTCCGTGTTGGCTTTCGTCAACTGGTTCTTCAGCTCGGCGACCTTCGCTGCCACAATGTTCGATGCTTCGGCTTCGGTAGCAGCCTGGACACCAAACAGGTTAAGCAAGAGAGTCATGAGCATATTGCTTTTGTCCTTTTCGTTTGGTTGAGAGAAAATAGAGTTGTAGTAGGTATTGATTGCAGCCGAACGGTTTGCAAATCCGGAATCGCTGGTTCCGTCGACCTTGTCGATAAACTTACGCCCGAGTGCATCATCAGCACTCAGCCAGGTTTCATCATCCATCATGGCCGAAAGTTCTTCGGTAGTCAGCCCGGTCTTTTTCTGGTAGATGGTCATGATGGTGTTTTTGATCATCTCGAGGTTTTCCTGAATCTTTTTCAGGTCATTTGCATCACCACCGGCAAACGTCCACGGGTTGTGAATCATCAGAAACGAATTCGCCCGCATGATGACCGGTTTTCCGGCCAGAGCCATAACCGAGGCAATGCTGGCAGCCAGACCTTCAATGATCACTGTAAAACTGTTTTCTTCCATCAGGTTAAACAGGGTCAGGCCATCGAATACCGAACCACCTGGAGAGTTGATCCGGGCGGTGAAATCAGTAACCCCTTCTGCCTTCAGTTCGGCCAGTTCTTTGGCGAACGTTGCAGCTTCGACACCACCAGAACCAATGTACCCAAAGATCAGGGCCTCGGCAGAGGTTGCATTCAGCTTTGTGAAGTATCTCATGGGTTTCTCCAGTTCGGGGTTTTCAGTTCAAATTCAAGCAGACCGGCAATGATGACCTGATTGTCATTCATACCGGCGTAGATGGTTGAGTAATGAATCTCGGTACCAAACTGGTACGCCTTACTTCCATCGGTGATAAACTTCTTTGCCAGCATCCGGGCCACGAGCCACTCTTCAAGATCATCAATAGCATCAGAGGTCAGTTCCTGATTCGGCTCGGCAGGTGTCAGAACAACCAACTGAACCCGGTGGCTTCCATCCCGGTCAGTCCGGGCAGCATCTGTGACCGTTACAACTCCCTCAGGAAAGTAAATGAGACAGGCCGGGAATTTCAGAGACCGGTTAATCTTAATCCGTTCGGGCAGCAGTTCACCATGGTATTTTTTGACCAGTTTAAACGGTGGCACTGTTTCGGCCTCGTTTGCTGCGGTTATAAAAGTTTGCAGGGCGGTTCTGAGTGCTTTTACCATGATCAGCCCCGCTCAAAGTAACGGGGCCGGTGGGTAAACTCAGCCGATGGCCGGTTAGCTGCCTCTGAGGCACCAAACAGATTAACCTTGCCGTCTCTGATCTCATCGAGCAGATCGACCAGATTATCATATTCCTTCAGGTCATTTTCAGAAAGACCAAACTCAGAGGCTTTCTTCAGGAAATACCAGGTCAGGTCAATGGCAAGTTCTTTAATCTGATCGGGAACCGTTACCAGCGGGGTCGTAACAACAGAACTGATCTTGGTATCAATCAGATTGGTGGCAGCCGTAAGCGCAGCGGTAAGCCGGGTTGAATCCGGCTCACTTGTACCCTCGGTAATCGCCGTCACCCTGCTGGTTCCGTACCGGTTTACGACTTGTTCTGAAGTGCAGTAGCTCATTGCCCACCGTGTTTAAAAGTCGCAAGATCAGACCTTTTTTACCCCCATTGAACGGATATATTTATATCCCGTTTTCCCGTAATTTTTTTTCCTGAACTTGCACCCATCAACCTTTTATGGGGAACCAATGCCACCGAAACATGGCGACTCTAAACGGCAGTATGTGAAATTCATGTACTGCACCAGACCGATCTCTCCCGAGGAACTTTCCGAGGAAACGGGGGTCTCTACCTCGACCATTTACCGCTGGATCAAAGACGGTAACTGGGATGATGACCGAACTATGGCCCAGGCTGCACCCTGGGAGACAGCCATCTGGCTGCAAAAGTTGCTGGTCAAAACGCGAACGAAAATCGAAGAGGAAAACCGGGACCCGACACCTGCTGAAACAGACAAGATGGTTAAATGGGTAAAGTCAATTGAAGGACTCTCGGGTGGTGTTCATTACGCCCAGGTCACCCTCCACGTTTTTTCCCGGTTTATCGCTGAAATCGGACTCATGGATGAGAATCTGAAAAAGCAGATCACGCCATTCGTGACCTCATTCGTTGAACGGGTCACCAAGGAGAAAAGCCGGTGAGCGATCATAAC
>JAYRZH010000179.1:0-3116 GCA_041916555.1 Chitinophagaceae bacterium
GGCGTTCTCCTTGGCATCCTTCAACAGCCTGTCGGTTTCCTGCTGGTCGTAACCATCATCCCCGGTTCGGCGAAAGGTTCCCGCAATGGGATGGACGATGGCTTTTTGGTTTTGAACAATCAATTGCGATTCGGGGGAAGACCCAAACAACTTGTAATCACCATAATCAAAGAAAAACAAATAGGGTGAAGGGTTTACGCTACGCAAGGCCCTGTACACATTGAATTCGTCCCCGGTAAAGGATTGTTGAAAGCGACGGCTCAACACGATCTGGAATACATCACCCCGCTTGCAACTACTGATCCCCTTTTCCACCATATTCATGTATTCCTCATCAGTCATATTTGACTGTTCCTCCCCCCTGGTCTGAAAGGGAAAGACCGGCACATCCCGGTTTCGGATCAGTGATTCAATCAAACCAACTTCAGAATCCAGCCCGGCCACCCTATTCTCACAGAGAAACAGTTCATCCCTAAAGTGATTAAAGGCGATCACATACTGGTACAACCGGTACCGGAGCAGGCCTACCCCCGGGGCGGGTGGATGGTTAAGTCTTACAGACTCAAAGAAACGTACCGCGTCATAGGATGTATATCCGTAAAGCCCCTGGGCAAACCGACCTTCTTTAGCGGAAGGTGCCTGGGTTTCAAACCGGCTCATAAACTCCCCGATCATGCCTGGTACGGCCAACGGGTCTTTAACAGGAAGCTGTTCGGGCGGCAATCCGGGCAGTTTATATTCCACACGCCGGGTATCCTGTACTTCAATCCCGGCAATGGCATTGATACAGATAAAGGAATAACTATTTTCCGCAGCGTGGTGATCGGTGCTTTCCAGTAATACGGTATCCCTGAACCGGTCGCGCAGACGAAGGTAAATGCCTACCGGAGTATATACATCCGCGAGCAACCGCTTACAAGTAGTATCTATCTTGATCTTTTTCATTTTTCAAACAAAAAACCCCGCTTTTTGGCGGGGTTTAGTTATGTTATGACAAACATAGTAATGACATTACATCCCCCCGGAAGAGTTAGTATGCCACCACCACTGTTTGTTATTGACTTGTTGCATGATGCAAATATGGTGATGGGAAGTTAAATAAACAAATTTAATTTTTAGACTCCATTACTAAATCACCCCTTTCGTACTCGGCAAATAACTGCTCCAGGGATCGCGCTTAACAGCCATTCGTATGGCCTTGGCAAAAGCCTTGAAAATCGCTTCGATTTTATGATGTTCATTTTCACCCTGGCATTCTATGTTCAGGTTGCAACGCGCGGCATCGGAAAAGGATTTGAAAAAGTGGAAGAACATTTCCGTTGGCATCTCCCCTATTTTTTCCCTTTTGAATTCAGCCTTCCATACCAGCCAGTTTCGTCCCCCGAAATCAATCAGCACTTTGGCCTCGCTTTCGTCCATGGGGAGGGCAAAACCATACCTCTCCATACCCCGTTTATCGGCCAATAATTTTCCGATGATCTCTCCCAGGGCAATACCCGTATCCTCAATCGTATGGTGCTCATCTATATGAATGTCCCCCTGAACCTGTATATCCAGGTCGATCTTGCCATGCCGGGCTATTTGATCAAGCATATGATCAAAAAAACCGATGCCGGTATGGATGGATGATTGGCCCGAGCCTTCCAGGTTCATCTCAATACGTATCCTCGTTTCGTTGGTGTTTCGCTCATGCACCCCCTGCCGGGCGCCTAATTTGAGAAAGGCATAGATCTCGCTCCAGTCCGTGGTTTCAAGCGCCACGGTTGTTTTTCGCAGCAACTCGGCCTTATCCCTTATTTCAGCCTGTCCAAGGCCTGGGTCATTATTTAACCAAATTCCTTTACATCCCAGGTTGCTTGCCAGTTGAATATCCGTTATGCGGTCACCAATAACATAGGAATATTCCAGGTCATAGTCAGGATTGTTGATATACTCCACCAACATGCCCGTACCCGGTTTGCGGGTGGGTTTATTTTCCTCCGGAAAACTCCGGTCGATAAAGACCTTTGAAAAATGGATGTCTTCCCCTTCGAGGCTCTTCATCACCAGGTTGTGTAAGGGCCAGAAGGTATCTTCGGGAAACGAACCTGTTCCTAAACCATCCTGGTTGGTCACCATCACAAGTTCATAATCCAGTTCCCTCGCGATCCGGCGCATGTATTCAAACATACCGGGGTAAAAGGTCAGCTTCTCAAAGCTGTCGAGTTGATAGGTTGGTGGCGCTTCATGGATCAGCGTCCCGTCACGATCGATAAACAATATTCTTTTCATCCGTCATTTGGTTTAAGATCCATACCGGGCCAGTTCCCGGATTAAATCCTGGTTTTCTTTTTCCGTACCCACGGTAATCCGCAAACAGCCTTCGCAAAGGCTCACCTTGCTCCGGTCGCGCACTACAATGCCCTTTTCCAATAAAGATTGATAAATCCCCTCCGGTTCTGTTACCCTTACCAATAGGAAATTGGAGTCGGAAGGGAAAATATGCAATACCTGGGGAAGTTCCTGCAATGCGGCATTAAGGAGATCACGCTGACGAACGATCTCGCGGATCATGTCATTTACCTGGCCCACTTCTTCCAGGGCCTGGAGACCAAGTTCCTGCGATGCCTGATTGATATTATAAGGGGGTTTGATCTTGTTCATCACTTGGATGATGCCCTCTCCGGCAAAGGCCAATCCGAGTCGAAGGGCTGCCAATCCCCAGGCTTTTGACAAGGTTTGAAGGATGACCAGTTGAGGATAGTCCACCAGATCAGGGATCATCGATCGCTGCCGCGAAAAATTGATATAGGCTTCATCGATCACCACAAGCCCTACATAATTATTCAATAAAATGGAAATATCCCCGGGATCCAGGGAGTTTCCGGTAGGGTTATTGGGTGAGCATAAAAAGATCATCTTGGTATGGTCATCGATCGCCGCTTCGATACCCTCCAGGTCGAGTTGGAAATCCGGGGTCAGGTTTAACTTTCTCACTTCCACATTGTTGATCCCCGCGCTAACCTCATACATGCCATAGGTAGGCGGACAAATAATCACATTGTCAATCCCCGGTTCGCAAAAAGCGCGGTAGAGAATATCAATACACTCATCACTCCCGTTTCCAATAAAAATAT
>JAYRZH010000180.1:0-2973 GCA_041916555.1 Chitinophagaceae bacterium
GTGCTTTACAACGGACAGGGCGGATCAAACCCTTACAATATGAATGTGGCTCGGATGGATGCCCATGGGGGATGGATCGCTTCGGCCACCGACCTGGCGCGTTTCATGGTAAGAGTGGATGGATTTGCCGGTAAGGCAGATATTCTTCAGCCTGCCACGATCTCCACCATGGTAACCCGCTCAGTACCATCCTCCAACTATGCCTGTGGCTGGGGTGTAAACAATGCCAATCATTGGTGGCATACGGGTGGTATCCCCGGAACAGCCACTGAAATCATTCGTTCCAGTACTGGTTATTGCTGGGTGATCCTGTGCAACTCCAGGAGCAACAATGCCAACTTCGATGGCGCCTTAGATGGCCTGCTCTGGCCCTTTATGACCAGCACCACCCCCTTCCAGGATATCGATCAATTCTGACACCCTAATACAAATTGAGTATTTCCCCCGCCGCCGGGTGAAGGTAACATTGCACCCGTAAGCGATCCTGCCCACTATTCATTCCTAACCACAAAAAACATTTTATGAGCCACTCAGTAGAACGCTATGTCATCAAACACCTGTCGGGCAGTAAGCTCAACCAGGTGGAAGAATTTGACTTCAGTAAAAATGAACTCACCATTGGCCGCGCCGCCGGCAGCGACATTCAATACGACCCCGAACGCGAGGTAGTCGTAAGCCGCGAACACGGTAAAATCACCAAGATCAGTTCCGAACCACCCAAATTCGCGATCTCCGACAACAACAGTCGCAACGGGATCTTTGTCAATAAGAACCGGGTAAAAGGCACTATCGAAATCCAGCCAGGTGACGAAGTGCAACTGGGTAACAATGGACCCGTATTTTCCTTTGATATTTATCCCCGTCCCCAGGACATGATGGCTGCCACCCGCGTGGTAGAGATACCAACCAGTATTAAGGCCACCACCATTTCTGAAGTTTCCCAGGCTGCGGCCGCTTCCGCCAGTGAACCGATCAAAACCGGTTTGGGCAAACAGACCGTAGAACGCATGCTGGTTGCCGAACGCAAAAAATCTTACAGCACTATGGCTTTCGTGATCGGTGGACTCGTGCTTGTGCTTGGCGCACTGGGTTTTGCATTTCGGGATAAAATCTTTGGCGGTGGCGATACCACCATCATTGAAAAAGTAGTGGGAGATACCACCAACAAGAATAAGAAAACCCCCGAAATGATCAACCGTGAGAATGACAGCAAGGTTGTTCAAATTGAATTTGGCTGGCAATTAAAAGATACCCGTACCGGTGATGAACTCTGGCATGAATATGTGCCGGTAAAGGACGCGGCTGGCAATATCCGGTTTGTAGCTCTTTATATTCAAAATGCCCAGGGTGGTATCGAGCCATATATCAATGTAAAACGAAATGTAGCCAACGGTATCCCCGTAGGGATGACCGGTGCCAGCGGATCAGGGTTCGTGGTATCCGAGGACGGATACATCATGACCAACCGCCATGTTGGCGCCGGCTGGCATACACGCTGGGATTTTATGAACTATGCCTTCCCCGGATTGCTGGTCTCCATTAATGCCGCCGGTAAAGAAGTGATCGATTACAATTCCTCTGTGATGCCCGAGCAGGTGTACGGCTGGGTACCGGCCAATTCCACCATGGTAGGCGGAGAGGCAGTGATGCCTGGCGTAATACAGGGAGAAAACACGTACCTGAACGTGGTCTTCTCCGGAAGCTCCGAAAGAAGGATGGCACGTTTGGCCCAACCCTCCGATGAACATGATGTGGCCCTTATCAAAGTGGATATTCCTACACCGCTTGAAAAAGTAAAGATGGTTGATAAATCAGGATCCATTCAGCCAGGTCAGTCTGTAACCGTGATGGGATACCCCGGTGTAGCCCCCCAACAGATGGCTGTAAGAAGCTCGAAGGATCCTTTCAATCCGGAAATGAAAGCAGCCACCATGCCTACACCTACGGTAACCCCGGGAAGCATTGGCCGGATAATTCCCGCTTCTTCCATGAAAGATATGCGCTTCAGCGGTTTTGGCGATTCCTATCAGCTTACCGTAACCGCTACCGGATCTGGTAACAGCGGAGGACCCCTGTTTGATGATGAAGGAAATGTGATTGGTATCTACTATGCCAGCAATTCCGATGGACAAGGCACCCGTATCACTTTTGCTGTTCCGATAAAATATGGATTGCAACTTATGGGAGTGAAGAAGTCGTAATAGTGAATGGTGAATGGTGAGTGGTGAATAGTGAATAGTGAAACTTAATACCTAAAACCTAATACCCAAAATATTCCTCACCATTCACCTATTCACCATTCACCCCTCCCCCCTCACCCCATGTCCCACCAACCTCAAATACCCGGTTACATTCTCCAGGAGCGCATTGGCGCGGGAGGCATGGGAGAAGTATTTCTGGCCTGGCACCCGGGCATGGGAAGAAAAGTGGCGATCAAGGTGCTCCATCAAAAGGATCAGGCTGAACGGTTTAAGCAGGAAGCCTATATCCAATCATCGGTGGACCATCCGCATATCGCCCGGCTCTTTGAATACACGATTTCCGGCAATACCCCTTGCATCATTATGGAATATGTGAAAGGGGAACCGCTTGATCAATACCTGAGGCAAAAAGGCCGGATCGGAGATGAGGAACTCCTCTCGATCCTGGAACAGATCATCAGCGCCCTGGAATACCTCCACAGCAAAGAGATCATTCACCGGGATATAAAACCGGCGAATTTCAGGCGATTGCCCGATGGTCAGATCAAGATGCTTGATTTTGGGATCGCCAAACACAAATACTCCCCACGGCTTACCCAGCAGGGCTTTGTGGTTGGCACCACCGAGTATATGGCACCGGAACAATTTGACCAGCTTGTTGACCTCCGTTCGGATATCTGGAGTTTTGGGGTAATGGCCTATGAGCTGGCTACCGGTTACATGCCCTTTGAAGCCACCAACCCGTTTACTCTCCGGGCCAGGATCAACAAAG
>JAYRZH010000181.1:0-2910 GCA_041916555.1 Chitinophagaceae bacterium
TTCATTTAGAAACAGGAAATTGCCTTTGATAAAGATCTTACCAGGCTGTCTGATTTCTTCATTGTTGTCATTCTTGATGGCCGCCTTTACCTCAGCCCGGGTGTGGTACACCGGACGGAAGAAGGTATATTTTTCCTCCACCTTGTCTTTAAGGCAGGAACTCAGCAATGTAGCAGAGGCGAGCAGTAGCAGGAATAAAGGTCGCATAGAAAATATTTTTAGGTTGACAATGGCTTTGGAAACACCGTTGCATGAAAATGTCAAAGAGAACGGCTAATTTTTATACCGGTGAACCTTGCCGTTTTAGGATCGGAAACCTGGTTTTTATAAAAACTACCTAACCCGGATTGGAAATTAAGTCCCAGCCCGATGGGGTGTTTTGTCTTATTGAAGAAGTATGTACCTATACCCAGGTTAAACTGCCATTGGTTCTTGCGGATGAAATCGCGGTCATCAAAATATCCGTATCCCCCATATACCAAACCACGGGCTTGAAGGATGCGGCCATACAGGAGACCGGTCTCCATTTCAAGCGGCAGTTTATTTCCTTTACCAATTTTCCAGAGCAGGCTTATGGGAATCTCAATGACCTGGTACCTGGATTTAAAGGTTTGTGTACTCCCACCCCGGTAAAATCCGTTTGATTGATCAAAATTGGAGAAAGTGGGAGAAGCCAGGCTATCGCGGAAATCACCAACCTGGCGAAGGTTGCTGTATTGGGCAAAACCCAACCCAGTTTTGAAAAAATGTTTTCTTCCAACCGGGAACTCGCGGCTCACGGTGAAGCCATAAGAAAAGGCCGCCTTAGGCACAGATTCGTTTATGTAATTGATGTTCCCGACACCAGAGCCCGACCCGGGTGAATTGAGGTTACCTGAGAAGAGTTTTTTGCCCGATCCACCCAGGATAGGATCGGAGATATTGAAATCACCTCCTTTCAGTCCTAATACCCAGCGCGGTTGTCTGGACGGACGGTGCAGGGAACTGGCCATCAATGAAGGAGGAAGGTTAGACATTTTACCAAACCTGGGGGAACCGATGGAAAGCGGTGGAGAACCAGCCGCCACCCGGAAGCCAAAAGCGGGAGCAATGAAGTGACTTGTACTTGCAAATTCCTCCTGTATGGTAACCGGTTGGTTTTGCGAGATCCATTCCTGGGTTACAGACCGGGCTAAACTATTTTTCTTATTGAAAGCAGGCTTAACCTTATTCTCTTTGTTTATCACCCTGTCAGATTTTGCTTGAATGGAGGACTTAGGAATATTGTCTTCATTTTGCTTAATGGAGGAATTGATCTGCAGGTTTGGTTCATTGGTTTTGGACACAGGATTATTGTTTTTACCCTTATTTATGACAACAGTTTCTCCCATCTGCCCGATGGGTTTGTTTTTTCCTCCAAAGAAATAAAGGGCTGCGCCTCCACCGATCAGGAGGGGAAACAACCAAAAGAGGAAGCGTCTTCGTTTTCGTTCGCGGATCTTCTCCTCCACGATCAGCCAAACATCATCAGAAGGGCGGAGTTTGAACTCCGTCATTTCTTCCTGTACCTTTTTTTCAAAATCATTGGTCAGCATATGATCCTGTTTTATAATTGATCTCGTTTTTTCTTTCCAGCCAGCAAATCAGCAGGCTGCGGGCACGGGCATATTGAGAACGCGAGGTTCCTTCGTGGATACCCAGCAGTTTCCCGATTTCTACGTGCGTATATCCTTCTACGGCATAGAGGTTGAAGATGGTTTGGTAACCCAGGGGTAACTGCCTTATGAGTTCAGCCAATTCTTTCCCACTCACTTTCATCTCCGGGTTTTCGTCCGATACGGGATGAAGACTTTCTTTATCAAAAGCCAGTTCCTGGCGGTAATGCCTGTTCTTTTTTAAATAGTTTAAGGCGGTTGTGACCATGATTCTTCGTATCCAGGCACCGAGGTCACCATCAAAGCGAAACTGGTCGAGATTGCGATAGACCTTTACAAACCCCTCCTGCAGGATATCTTCGGCATCGGCAATGGACTTGGTATAGCGGTAACAGACCCCCAGCATGCTTTCCGCAAATCGCTCATACAGCATGCGTTGGGCCTCCGGTTTTCTCCGTAAGCAGTCCCTGACGAGTTTTTTCTCCTCCATTCAAAGATGCTGACAAGGGAAGGAGAGGGAACGTTGCGTGGGGGGAGGAAAAATTATCCGAATCTGGCGGTTATAATCCCGAAAAATGGCGATAATTGGCGATTAGGGTCCTTAAAAGAGGCAGTGACAATTATTGGGAGTGGATGGGTTCTAAACAAGGTAAACAGGCAAGTGGTCACACGCAGCCTGTTTCAGTGAATATCTTTTTCGGAACTTAATATTGCCGAAGGCACCACCAAAGATGAATAGGAATACACTTGCGCTGGTCTTTTCCCTTTCTCCGCTGGGACACCTTACTTGTTCCCCCGAGATAAGAGGACATCCCGCGCTCTGTAACAGCGCTATAACAAATCTCCGCGCCTCTGTGTCTCTGTGGTTTCTTTACCTTCCCGAAACCCTATCCTAAGTTCCTAAACTGAGCTCTGAAAAGTTACGACAGTATTGAAACTAGTTTGACCGCAGCCTGGTGGACTATACTTGTTAGCGTCTAACTGTACTAGGCTAAGGGCAGCAAAGAACTGGCTAAGGGCAGCGCGGGCCGCGGTGCTCTTGACACACGACTCATCCTCGTTGCCAATTCCCCAATATTTATTGTAAATTTGATTTATGAATAATTCAGGTGCAGCAATTCGAAACAAGCTATACGATTATATCCGGGTAGCGGATAATAAGAAACTTGTGGCCATTTACAATTTGCTGGAAAATGAGATTGAGCAAACAAATGAATGGTGGAAGGATATGCAATTCGTAAAAGGGCTCGACAAGCGATACCATGCTTTGGAAACG
>JAYRZH010000182.1:0-2853 GCA_041916555.1 Chitinophagaceae bacterium
CATCTCAGTTCAGATTGCACTCTGCAACTCGGGTGCATGAAGCTGGAATCGCTAGTAATCGCAGATCAGCACGCTGCGGTGAATACGTTCCCGGGCCTTGTACACACCGCCCGTCACACCATGGGAGTTGGTTCTACCCGAAGACGGTTTGCTAACCGCAAGGAGGCAGCCGGCCACGGTAGGGTCAGCGACTGGGGTGAAGTCGTAACAAGGTAGCCGTAGGGGAACCTGCGGCTGGATCACCTCCTTTCAAGGATGTTCATGAAGACCTTCCGCAAGGAAGCAATTTACGAACTTCTTGCAATTCGTTGATGTAAGTCTACCCAGACACATCAACACCAAACTTTCCGGCAGAGCGCCGTCTTCGTATCCCTTTCGTATGATGAAACTAAACAGGCACAGCCGGCACCAGCAGGCGACCGGGCCTGTAGCTCAGTTGGTTAGAGCGCGCGCTTGATAAGCGTGAGGTCGGAAGTTCAAGTCTTCCCAGGCCCACCATTTCCCTCCTGCGTTTAGAGTGAGGTGGTTGAAAAACCCGGGTGTGCGCTAAAGAAGTTACGTTGGATCTCGACGATCCTTCCAGGGGCCATAGCTCAGCTGGGAGAGCGCCGGCTTTGCAAGCCGGAGGTCGTCGGTTCGATCCCGACTGGCTCCACCAATTTCTTCATCATGCGAATTTTTGATCGACTGCGATCAGGAAAAAAGTTCAGGACTTAACGGTCCTGTTTTCGTCGGTTCTTTGACATCGTGAATAGGCAATCAAGGTTACAACAATCGTTTTGTGATGAAACGAAAGTTGTAATTCCAATACAAATGTAAATTTGTCCGCAATTTCTAGTCTTTATGCGGACAGGTTTGCGGGTTTTGTATCTTCACACGCCAACAACTCTCTCCTAGTTGAGTTGTTGGTAAAACTTCGAGATAGCTAAATAAACTAAACCGCTCTCAGGCGAGTGTTGGTGATCCTCCCGGATCATCGATGCGTGCAAAGGCGTCTGAGCATGCGGGTTCTTAAGTGCGAAAAGGGCATCTGGTGGATGCCTTGGCGACACAAGGCGATGAAGGACGTGGCACTCTGCGATAAGGTCCGGGGAGGCGAGAGCACCCTTTGATCCGGACATTTCCGAATGGGGAAACCCACCCGTAAGGGTATCTGCATCTGAATTCATAGGATGTAGAAGCGAACCCGGGGAACTGAAACATCTCAGTACCTGGAGGAAAGGACATCAACCGAGACTCCGCTAGTAGTGGCGAGCGAACGCGGATTAGCCCAGTGTTTCATTAGTTAGTACCAGAACCGTCTGGAAAGTCGGGCCATAGTGGGTGATAGCCCCGTATGGGAAACGATCTAATGAAGCCTCGAGTAGGGCGGGACACGTGAAA
Organism: Chitinophagaceae bacterium; assembly: GCA_041916555.1. Taxonomy (GTDB): domain Bacteria; phylum Bacteroidota; class Bacteroidia; order Chitinophagales; family Chitinophagaceae; genus SpSt-398. Next base: position 1,384 of record JAYRZH010000182.1, read on the forward strand.
TCCTGTCTGAACATGGGGGGACCACCCTCCAAGGCTAAGTACTCTGTGTCGACCGATAGTGCACCAGTACCGTGAGGGAAAGGTGAAAAGCACCCCGATAAGGGGAGTGAAAAAGTACCTGAAACCGGATGTCTACAAGCAGTCGGAGCGTCCTTGAGGCGCGACGGCGTACCTTTTGTATAATGGGTCAGCGAGTTAGTGTTGCATGCAAGCTTAAGCCGTTAGGTGTAGGCGCAGCGAAAGCGAGTCTTAAAAGGGCGTCTAGTATGCAGCATTAGACCCGAAACCGGGTGATCTAGTCATGGACAGGTTGAAGGTGATGTAACAGTCACTGGAGGACCGAACTCATTACCGTTGAAAAGGTACGGGATGATCTGTGATTAGGGGTGAAAGGCCAATCAAACTCGGAAATAGCTGGTTCTCCGCGAAAGCTATTTAGGTAGCGCGTCATGCGAATACCTACGGGGGTAGAGCACTGGATGGGCTAGGGGGCCGCGAGGCTTACCAAACCTAACCAAACTCCGAATACCGTAGAGTAATACATGGCAGACAGGCGGCGGGTGCTAAGGTCCGTCGCCAAAAGGGAAACAGCCCAGACCGCCAGCTAAGGTCCCAAAATATTGGCTAAGTTGGAAAGGATGTGGGGAGGCCATAACAACCAGGAGGTTGGCTTAGAAGCAGCCATCCTTTAAAGAAAGCGTAACAGCTCACTGGTCTAATTAAGCCGCCCTGCGCCGAAGATGTATCGGGGATTAAGCCAATTACCGAAGCTGCGGATGTAATGACTTCGGTCATTACGTGGTAGCGGAGCGTTCCGTAAGCCTGCGAAGGTGTACCGTTAGGTGCGCTGGAGGTATCGGAAGTGACTATGCTGACATGAGTAACGATAAAGAGTGTGAGAAACACTCTCGCCGAAAATCCAAGGGTTCCTGCGCAAGGCTAATCCGCGCAGGGTGAGCCGGTCCCTAAGGTGAGGCCGACAGGCGTAATCGATGGGAATCAGGTTAATATTCCTGAGCCAGCTGGATGTGACGTCCTCCGTAAATTGTTCCTGCTTATTGGATTGCAGGGGCCGTGAAGGGGGGCCAGGAAATAGCACCAGCATCAGACCGTACCCTAAACCGACACAGGTGGATTGGTAGAGTATACCTAGGCGCTTGAGAGAACTGTCTTGAAGGAACTAGGCAAATTACTCGCGTAACTTCGGGATAAGCGAGCCTCTTTGGTGGGCAACCATTGAAGAGGGGCACAAACTAGGGGGTAGCGACTGTTTATCAAAAACACAGGGCTCTGCGAAGTGGCAACACGACGTATAGGGTCTGACGCCTGCCCGGTGCCGGAAGGTTAAGAGGAGGGGTGCAAGCTCCGAATCGAAGCCCCGGTAAACGGCGGCCGTAACTATAACGGTCCTAAGGTAGCGAAATTCCTTGTCGGGTAAGTTCCGACCTGCACGAATGGCGTAACGACCTC
>JAYRZH010000183.1:0-2781 GCA_041916555.1 Chitinophagaceae bacterium
AAGTCCACCCAGTTGAAGGATAGGACAATCATGAACCTTGAGAAAATTATCCAGCTATCCAAAAAGGAAAAGACGGTTCATGTGGAAAAGGAATGGTACATCCCCTGGTGGATCTGGCTGATAGTGGCCGGGCTTGCAATCCTATGGATCAGAAAGCAATTTTTTTAATTTAAAACATACAACTATGCAAATCACATGGAATTTTCCCATCTTCTTAGGATTCTGGCTGTTCGGGATCCTGGTCCTGTTTCTTTGGCTGAAAAACAAAAACAGCGAGACCGATTTTAAAGACGTTCTGCCCTCGCTTATCCTTGGCGCAGCGGTGGGATTCGTTGCCGCCTATGCCGGTGATAGTGCTCACTTGGATCATTGGATTCTCTGGATCGTGTATGCGGGTCTTGGGTTTTATATCACCTACCGGTTTTTGAACAAGCAGTACACCACCAAAAGCCTCGCATGGCTACTCATCGGATCGCTCTTATTCTCCAGTTGCTCGAGCACGCCAAATGACGCCCGCACAACCTATGTGAAAGGAGAAAAGACCTGGAAGAGTGTGCCCACCGGAAAGGTGAACCAGTTTGGCAATCCGGAGCTCCAGGTGATCGAATACCAGCCGGAATACGCGGAGATTAGTCCGACCTGGGGCCAGGCATTTTATTATGCCTTTAAGGCCGGGTACATTGTTTGGTTTATTCTGTCATTCATTTTGCTTGGCTTTGCCGTGTTCCTTATTATTCGGGAATCGATGGACAAGCCACTTTTAGCCAGAACACATAAAAACGGCGCCATCTTCAATATTGTAGGAGCGGTGATCTTGGCGATACTGGCTGGCCTTTCCTTTTATGGACAACCGTCTCACGTAAAGTGGTCCAATAAGAAGCTACTTGACCAGTCCTACTATGAGCAGGTTGTCCGGGAACACGGATCCAGCAAGCCCATCTGGGACAGCCTTTATGTAAACCATTTGATTCTGGGGAGTAATGGAAAGTGATGATCAATTTCTTGATATACTACACCCTTGCTACCCTGGTACTTGCCGCGGTTGACGCTGTGAGGATCCGGTTTGCCACCCCGCAAAAGAAGCGAAACATCCGTAAATGGATATCATGGTCGCTGGGGGTGGCGGCCTGCGGGGTCTGCTGGGAGTTATCCGGGAATCCCGGCTTACTGGCCACCGCCGTTATTGCCACCGGTGTCCGAGAAGCCTTTTACGACCCTGCGCTGAACCTCATGCGAGGCTTTCAGATCGACTATGAAAGCGACCGGACAAACAGCAAGGTCGATCAAAAGGAGCAGCTAATTAGTCTGTCATTCTGGGCCCAACGGCTGATTGGCGCAGTGATAACCGCCGTGCCTTTTATTGTAGAACTGATAAAATCATTAAAATGAATGAAAAAGAGTGCCTTCGGTGGATATCAGTAAACCTGGGCGAAGCTATTCGCAAAGCCATGCAAGATTCCAAAGCGAAAAACCCGGATTTGCTTTATACGTTCGATTGGTTGGTCGCCATGGCCTACCGGGAAACGGGTATAAAGATCATCAAACTGATTAAAAAAGGATTTAGCATCCAAGACATCATTCAAAACATGAAGGGGGATTGGTCCCAACGCCCCGGGGAAAAAGAACCGCAGTACCACGGTTTTGGGTTTTGGCAAATTGATATTGCCAGTTATCCGGAATTTGTAAAATCCGGCGATTGGAAAGACCCTTACAAATGCTGCATGAAAGCTATTTCCGTCCTAGAAGAAAAACGGGTCTACCTTCAAAAGCATTTTCCTACTCTGGTCGAAGAACCCCTTCACAGGGCCATCACTGCCGCTTATAATTGCGGGCAGGGCAACGTGGCCAAAGTGTTGCGGGCGGGGCAGGATGTTGACCGACGTACGCACGGGCAGGACTATTCCAAAGAGGTTTGGAGGTTTCGGAAACTGTATAAAGAAATCTAACCAATTACCTATTTACTGATCGAAAACATTTAAGAGGCTGCGATTTTGCAGTAACCCAAAGGTGGTACTCTGGGTTAGTAATCCATTGAAATCGGTACCCATTGAATAATCAAGAGGGTTTTTCATGTGGTTTTACCCCCGGCCTTTCCAGGCTGGGGTTTTTAATTCTATCTATTTCGTGCTGATTATAAGTGGTCGAATATGACCACTTTGGAAGTTTTACCAAAACTCTTCCACTTGCATCACGCCACCAGTACCTCCCAGAGTTCCGTCAAGTGTTCGAACAGACTCCCGGAAGCCCTACATCAGGGAGATAATCCCACAGAAAAAGGGTTGTTCAGTTTTGAGCAACCCTTTTTCATTTATAATCAATTTATTATACAAAGTACTAAACCAGCATGCCTTCCGACAGCGGAAAGGAACCGTCTTACTTAGCCGACTTCCGCTTAATGCTGATCGTCTGTTTCCCCGAATAATTCAAAACTGACCGGACTTCATAACCCATCGCGTCTATATAATTCAGGCATGACTGAAAAGAGGTAAAAGAAGTGTCTTTTGGAAACCTTGAATCCAGGATTTTCCAGGATCCCTGGGTATTTTGGATGGTGAGGTAACTGGATTCCTGACAGGACTGACAATAAAGAAAGGTTGATACGGAGAGAATGGCCAACAGGATTTTCATAAACAATTCCAGGTTTAAAGGGATGGGCAAAAATAATAAAGAATTGCATTCCTTTTTCTTTGCTCCCTATTCCCTTTTTTATCCCAGTATTTTAAACAAATACCCCCTGGTCCTTCCTCATTTTTGAAATCAACTCAGCAGTGTTTCTCGCGT
>JAYRZH010000184.1:0-2749 GCA_041916555.1 Chitinophagaceae bacterium
GCGGCTTTGGCTTCGTCACGATGCTTACCCAGGGCGGAATCAATCGCGGCCTGCAAACTGGCGTATGTCACGGGGTTGTCACGGCTTGCCGCTGGCAACGTGCTGGCCGGTTGTTTGGGCGTGTTGAACGCCTGCCGTGTAGGTTTGCCCCCGCTGGCCGGTGCGTGTGTATCTCGGGTGCTCGCTGCAATTGATTGCAGGGGCTGCACTGGCTTTGCAGGGGCAACTGGTACGGCTGGCGCTGGGGTGCCAATGTCACGGGAAACGCTTGCCCCCAAAATCTGCGCGAAGCCGGGCAGATTTGCGGCCTTTTTGGCGGGCGCTTGGATTTTCTCGCCCTTCAGAACGGGGCGCAACGTGGTCAGGTCGATCATTTGATTTTCCCCTTCAGAAGATTTCTTGAGAATACGAAACGGGATGCGGTTTGCACCACGAGAAACAAGGCTAATAAAGCGGACATCAGCATTTTTCAACTCTCGCGCGATGGTTTTAACTTTCATGATCTGATCCTTTGCAAATCTGCATGGTCATATTCTATTTGATCCATTGATTTAATTCCACCATTTGACCGCACACTTGGTTAACCGCTCTCGGTATATTTTCCTATAATGCTTTGATAGTTGAGAAAATGCCGTTGATACACCATTATTTGATGAATTTTTAATGAATGACTGCCACTGTTTTTCTTTTGACAAAGCACGGGCCTTTGACAAACTGGCAATGTGCAATGATTGGAAGGGGTCTTCAAGCTGGTCTAAGTCTCTTGCCAGAATTCCGGGGTGTCTCAATCTGACTTCCACTCTGACTAATGATGGGTGCGGGCAGTGCTGCCCCTTTGCAACCAATTGCAGGCACTTGTCATAAATCACAAATTGACGGGGGCTATCCTTGCCGCCAACGTAAATTGAACCCTTGTCAATGCCTTTTTGCCAAACGTCACCCTTCTTTGTGTGGGCAGTCCAGGGTAACAAGTCATGCTTATCTACCCCGGCAAAATCACGGGCAATCTCAAGGTAAGAAATCTTGCCAGCATCCATTGCGTGATCCAGGCCATACACCGGGTCATGATCTGCGGCAAGGGTGTTGAGTAGAGCTTGAAATTCTTCCCATGCTGGGGCGTATTCATTGCGGGCGATGTGATCCGGCCATAGTTACCACTGACAATATCGGGATTGCGTCTTGCTTATGCCCGTGCTGACCTGTGCAATTGATTGCAGGCCACTTTTCAGCATCAAGCGTGATCCGTACTGCCCCCGCCAATGCTTCAGATTCGGGGAATCTGCTACATCCGCAATCCCATGGAGGATAGACAGGGCTACGCTGTACTGATCTGGGTTCAAGGGTACAGTTATTTTCATTCTGTCTATCTTCCTTCTCTGCTCTATGACTACGGCCATTGCTGACCCTTTCATTCATTCCATGCTCTTCTTTTTACCCTCTTCATTCTCTCTTTCATCTTCCCTAAACCCCCTTACTAGAGGATGGGATGATTTAAGAATGGGGCATTGTTATTGCCAGTCACTGGCTGTTATAATGAAGACTCATTCCTTCTCTGCTCAGAGAATTTCCCCCGCTACTGGTAGGTAATGCGGGGGATTTTTTTGCCTATACGCTTTCTGTTTTTAAGGGTTCAGGTGCATGTTTCTGGCGCATTTCTTCATGGAAAGTGCGTAGGCAAAGGATGGCGTCCCAATCATCGGCGTCTATCGTTTCCAGATAGAAGCGCTTGCTAGGCGGTATATCAGGATCGCCCATAGCCCAATCGACTACCCGCAAGCCATCGGGCTTTAGCCATTCGTTGCATTCACGCAATAGGCTTTTGAATGGGCGTTGCCCTAGTCGGGAGGTGTTGTTAGCCACTACGCCCCCATGGTGGTTGCGCCTTTGGCTTGTCCCAGCAGATAGGGTGCAATTTCAGTGGTGATCCAGTAGGGCGCGGGGCGTTCGCCAGTACCTACGTGGCCTGTCGGTTCTGGGATTTTTCCCGCCTTGCGTAGCTTGTAGAGCTGCGCACCAGACACGGCGAACAATGACAGCATATGTCCCGTGCGTAGGCGCATAGGAAGGTCAAGGCGGATGCCGTCAAGGGGAAGGCGCTTTGCCTGCCCCTTCTTTGGTTTCTCTGATGCCGGTGCTGCGGTTGCTTGGGGCGCTGGTGCATCGCCCTTCTTGATAATATTCAGTGCCATCTTTCTGCCTCATACAATCAAACTCAGATTGCAGGGCTTCAGGCACAAAAAAAGGAGTGCGCGGAAGCCCTACAGCTTCCCTCTGCACTCCATTGACTTATGAGGTTGTACTGATTATATCAAGTGCTCTACTGGCGTCAATAGTCAAGCATTTGCGGATTTGAGCGGAATAACATTTTCTCCCTGTGCGTGCGGTAAATCCACATAATCTGCCCAATCCTGCATTAGTTTTCTGCGCTTTTCAATTTGTGTGCCGTGCATGTACGCGGCTTCCACTTTGCTTTCCAGCGTGTGGGCGAGGGCTGTTTCCAGCATGTCACGGGGGTAGGCGGTTTGCTCGCCGCCCCAGGTGCGGAAGGTTGACCGGAAGCCATGGGGCACGGCTTCAAGCTGCATGCGGCGCATGACGGCGGTTAGGGTCATGTCGGAAAGCACCTTGCCCCGTGGAGAGGGAAATACAAGGTCAGTGCCTGCCGTGGGCTCTATCGCTGCAATCAGTTGCAGGGCCTGCTTTGACAGTGACACGGTGTGCGGTTTGCCTGCCTTCATGCGTTCGCCAG
>JAYRZH010000185.1:0-2089 GCA_041916555.1 Chitinophagaceae bacterium
GGATTTAATTGCCAGGTCGATGTGCTGTTTGGCAATTTGCAGATTTTCGTTGAAGTCGATCCGGTCATCCTTCGACCGCTGTACCCTGAACTTTCCGTCGAATGACGAGATTGTTGCAGATCCCTTCCAGTTCTCGAGTTCACCCTTCTTTGCCACATCGGTCAGGTACGTTTCTACCAGTTCAGATATTCTGGCTTTTGCCCGGCGGGTCACATCCTGCGCCTTCAGAACTTCCTTCTGGCATTCGGCCACAACCCACTCCCTCAGTTTTTCATCATCCCGTACCCGGTCGGCCGGTATGACATTACCCGAAGGATCAATCCATTCTTTTTTATTCAGTTTCCGCAGCTTCGTCATTGTCTGGTTTCCTTTCTTTGTAAGTCGTCAGTTCAAGTACCTCAAACGTGTTTGCAGGTTTTTCGCACGAGTTGGCCGGTACGTGAACCACCCGTGAACCCTGCTGTACCGGCTTTTTGGCATATCCCATCCCGCAGGTGGGGCCAAAGTCACAGGCACAGCCGGTGCAGCTATTGTGTAACTTCCGGTTTGTCACAAATCGCCTCCATAATGGTGATGGGTAACTGTGGCAAACCGTCAATTCTGACCCAGTCTTCCGGGATACTGTCAAACAGATCGGGGTTTTCAGAAACGATCAGCTCACGGGTTGTCAGGTTTTGCCACAGGCTCTGCCCCGGCCGTAAGTCGATGCGCAGGTGCGAACCGCCCTCAGTCAGGGTCAGGCGGTTTGCGACGGTAATTTTCTCGGTTGCCAGAATCATGAACTTCATGATACTTTCGCTTCCTGATGGGGAATCCCAGCCTCTTCACGCAGTTTGGCAAGTCCGGCAGCATCCAGTACAGGCTTTCTGCCCTTCTTGTGGACTTGCGGGGCCGGTACACTCGGTGCAGCCGGGAAGTCGGCAAGAGTCACCGTCATCTGGTCCATCAGCAGGGCATTGTTCATGGCAGTTTTCAGGTCTGCCAGGAAGTACATCGGCTTGGTATACCGGTCTGCCAGTGTCCTGATATCAGCATCCTGAAGAAGACCCTGACCGTGAAACGTGATAATCTCCTGCATTTCAACCGAGTCATATTCCATCGGTATCCGGCTGATGCGGGCCTTTACCTCTCCGGTTCGGGCAATCTTCTCACTGAGCGAAGGCTCACCAATCAGAATAACCGAGAAAAGAGGTTTATCCGAGTAAAAACTCAGTTCACGAAGTCCTTTCAGGGCTTTGATCGTCTCAAAGTGCAGGAAGTGAGCCCGGTCGATGACCAGCGCCACCTTAACACCGGCTTCTGCCATCAGAACCATAATCCGGCTGACCTGTTTGGCCCGTGCCCGTACCGATCTGGCCGGATGCTGTTTGATCTTGTCGCCCAGTTCCTCGATAATTTCGTCGAGGATGTCGCCGTAATTCAGGCCCCGTTCGGCAGTCGACACAATCGGGATGATAACCAGAGCCTCACGGCCCTTGTTAAAGTCAGCCTTTGCCTTGATGTCGAGCAGAGCCTGGCGGCTTACCGAGGTCTTACCAGACCCGATTCCGGCAATTACAGCCAGATAGTCGTTGTCGTGGATGCAGTCACTGATCCGGCGGGTAATTTCACGGGTTGTCCGGGTTTCGAGGATTCCCTCACGGGGTCCTTCAAGCCCGAAATGGCGGTACAGTTTATTGGTAATCATCAGTTGATTCCTTCCACGATGGCCAGCAGGCTCTGAACCCGCAGTTTAAAGTCCAGATCGGGCACCTGACCGGTTCCGATCATGACCTGGTATTCCTTCAGCATCTGGTACAGTTCATTGGCGTACAGGTGCAGATTATCAGGTTCTTTGGGGAAGCTAACCGGCTGATGTGCCTGGTTATGATCCGCAAAGTCAAGAGAAGCAGTAGTCATGGTTTACTCCTTTTATTGGTTGATTACAGAGGCGAGTGAGGTAATGTATCCGGGGGTAAGTTTCTCCGGGTGGGTCTCAGCGACCAGATCAAGAATTTCCCGGATGGCTGCCGGAACTTCACTGTATCGGTCAAAGCCCAGGCGCTGTACAAGTTCACGTTTGGCCTGTTCCACAGTTTGGTACGGCCGG
>JAYRZH010000186.1:0-2046 GCA_041916555.1 Chitinophagaceae bacterium
GCTGTAGGGCGATTATTACGGGATCCGGTAAATAGAACTGGAATGGGGATCCGGCAGTTTTAACGGCCGGGAACTGGTCTATCCGGTGGCGTTCAAGGTGCTTCCGCACTCGTACATCTACGCAAAAAAACAGCGGAAGGACAGCGAGTTTAACGAGCTGTATATCGGTAACGATCCGGCAACGAAGTTCAGCCAGAACCACGTGGTCATCTGGAAATCTGGTACCTGGCCTGCGTATCAGGATATCGACTTCACTGTTCTGGGTAAAGGCCTCAAAACAGCCCGCTGGAACATCTTTAAGTACTTCTCCGTCGAGGACTGGGCCGAGTTCAATGAAGTGTTCGGGATGCCCATGATTCTCGGTATCGCCAAACCGGGGGCCGATGTTGACCGGCTCGAGACCGCCGTTTCTGAGATGGCCTCGGCCAGCAGGGGCGTGATCGATGACATGAGCGATATGAAGCTCCTCGAAACCGGAGGCAATTCGACGACCGGGGTAAACACATTCGAGGCCTTTAAAAAGGTTGCCGATGCCGAAATCAGTGAGGCCCTTGTCGGTCATGCCCTGAACGGAGCAGACGGTCAGACCGGTACGTACGGGGCCATGCAGACGGCCAACGGAACCAAGTACGATGTGGCCATTGCTGTGGCTCTCCGGCTCGACCGGGTGATTCAGACCGCCATCATCGACGAGATTTACCGCCGGAACTGGCCCAGTTCCGTTACGCCGGTCTTTAAGACCAATATCAAAAAGGTTGATAACCTGAAGGATCTGGTCTATGTCGATAAAACCCTTTCAGATATGGGTCTGGAACTGAGCAAGAAGGCCCTGCGGGCCAAGTACGGGGCACAGGAACCTGATCCGAAGGATGAGCAGGATATCCTGGCAAAAACAGCAACCACTCTCTTCGGGTGATACACCCGGTGCAGGTCAGCCGGGCGGCACTCCACATTACGCCGTCCGGCACCTTTAAAGGACCCTCATGAGTGACGTAAAGCTATCGCAAGACCTTCGTAACCTGCTTACAGGTGACCTGAGATGGATTCTGAATCTGGATGTCTGGGATTCGACCGGGGCCTTAATCGAGTTCATCATCAGACAAAGAACCGCTTCGGGCGTGTACCTGAACAGCGGCTACCGGAACAGTTACTCGAAAGGATGGCGCAGAAAGCGGGTTAAACGGGGAAGGCAGGTCAATCACGTCGACCTTCTTTTTGAGGGCGATATGCTTAAGGCGATGCAGTCACGTGGTGAGATCAGGCAGAATCTGGCCACCATGTCAACGGGGTATCTGGAAGGAGTCTCAGAAGTTCAGGCGATGAAAATCGCCGGATTCCACAACATCACCGGGGCCGGTAAAAACCGGATCATCCGGGAATTCATTGGTCTGACCGATCAGGAAGCAAACCGGATCATTGACCAGATTGAAAAGGACCTGATCGTCAAGTCATAAAAAAACCCGGTCAGTGCCGGGTTTCTGTGGGGTCATTCATTCAGTTTTTTTATTAACTCAGCAACCAAATCATCTAATTCCTGAAATGAATGCATCAAACCGGATGAAAGTCTTTGGGCATCAGGTCTGTTTTCAAGATACAATCTAACTCCATCAACTGAAGTAAGAGTTATATCACGTTGAACAGTAATTTTATCAATAGTTTCAATTACTTCCTGCCTAATCATTTCTGACCTCCAGCCTTTGCAATATTAAATCCATTATACCACCGAATCACAGATCGGTAGTTTCTTGATCCACGGAATTCTCTTAAACTTTCTTTGTTTTTGAAGGCCTCTTCTGCTTCTTCGAAAGTAATAAGCCTACCATAATATTTTGTGATCACTGTTCTACGGCTACCTGGTGAAGGAGACACTAATCTGGCTGTATCAGCTCTCTCAACAATGTCAAGGACTTTATTGACCTTAACAAGCTCCGATGTTAAGCGAGCAATATCCAACTGCAATGCCGATGCCTTTTCTTCCAATTGTTTTCTGATTGAACTTATATCCTGAATGTACCCCCCGGTTTTCCTAATTTCAGGTAAAACAGT
>JAYRZH010000187.1:0-2037 GCA_041916555.1 Chitinophagaceae bacterium
TTGCCTGAACAGCATGCATGTGGTCGGGGGTGCTGATGATCACTGCATCAATGTGCTTGTTTTCCTTTTCGAGCATTTCCCGGTAGTCGCGGTAAAAAGGGGCATTCGGCCATTTTTTACGGCCATTTGCAGCCTGACGCTCATCCACATCGCAGAGGGCGACTATATTTTCAGCGCCGTTGTTCCAGGCATAGGGAAGGTTCACCTCGGCTTTTCCACCCACACCAATACCGGCAATATTCAGTTTGTCACTGGGAGCCACATATCCCCGGCCCAATACATGCCTGGGTACGATAAAAAATCCGGCAGCGGCCATTGAGCTGTCTTTAAGAAATTTTCGGCGGGAGTTATTGGGCATAGCAGACGTTTTGGCTAAAATAAGAAATAAGGATAAGAATGGCATAAATAATCAGCACGCCGGCCAATCCACAAATGGGGAAAATTAAGTGGATGAATATTCGTTATGAAGAATGAATTTTATGTTAAGAAAATTGCATGGAACCCAATAAGGAACTTTCCGCTTTGTTTACCTTGATCGATGACCCGGATGAAGAGGTCTTTGGCCTTGTATCTGAAAAGATCATTGATTATGGCAAACCGGTGATCCCCAATCTGGAGCACTTATGGGAGAATACGCCCGATTCGGGGATACAGGAAAGGATTGAGTTATTGATCCACCGGCTTCATTTTCGCGATCTGAAAGAAGATATCCGCCAATGGAGTATTGCCGGTCATCATGACCTATTACTGGGAGCCATGCTCATCAGCAAGTTTCAATACCCCGATATTACGACGGCGCCGGTTCTTCTGGAGGTGGAAAAGATCCGCCGAAATATCTGGCTGGAATTGAATAATTACCTTACCCCGTTGGAGCAGATCCGAATAGTAACCAGCATTCTGTACAGCTATTATGGAATGAAAGGCTCCGAGATCAATTACCAGGAGCCAAATGAGTTCATGATCCACAAAACCATTGAGGCCAAAAGGGGAAATCAATTAAGCAATGGCATATTGTACCTGGTGTTGAGTGAACTGCTTGACCTGCCCGTCAAAGCCATTGGGCTTCCAAAACAATTTGTACTGGCTTATTTCAAGCCCGGGTATTCAGATGAGCAATTACAGGATCACCGCGAAAAGATCGAGTTTTATATAGATCCCACTTCAGGTTTGGTGTTTACCCACCAGGATGCGGAAAACTATTTTCGCCGGCTGGCTGTTCATCCGGTACCGGCATTTTTCAAGCCAATGAGCAACCGGAAGATTATCCAGCATCATCTGTTGGAATTGGGAAAATGTTTTTCGTCAGAAAAGGACCTGTACAAAAAAACAGAACTCCAGGAGCTAGCGGATCTGCTGGATTAAGCGATCCTTATGGCCGAATCGGTAACCACATATTACCACTCCCCCGTCGGCCTGCTGAAGATCAGCGGGAATGATACTTTTATTCATGAGGTCAGTTTTTTTGATAAGACCGAAGTGCATGAACCCCGGCACCGCCATCTTACCCCTGTTGTTGTTCATTGTGTGGAGCAATTGATCCAGTATTTCAACGGGGCCCTTCGCCAGTTTGACCTGCCGATCCATCAGGAGGGAACACCCTTTCAACAGGATGTTTGGAATCAGTTGATGACCATCCCTTACGGCAAAACACTCTCCTATCTTCAACTGGCCAGGCAATTAGGTGATGCCAAAGCCATAAGGGCGGCAGCCAGTGCCAATGGCAAAAACCATATTGCGATTATTGTGCCCTGTCACCGGGTTATTGGTTCAAACAATAGCCTGGTAGGTTATGCCGGGGGGTTATGGAGAAAAAAGTGGTTACTGGAACACGAGGCAAAGTATATGTATGGAATCCAGACCTTGTTTTAGCCTTGTTTGCCCTTCCCTAATTCTCTTCCTGTAAATGCCATGGGCAGCAACTCGGAGGCATTTGACAACACATAAACCGAACCGGATTTTCCGCCGAGTATAAGGCGAATGGGTTTGCCCGTGCGGATTTCAAATTCCGAAAGGGATTGCCGGCAAATGCCACAGGGG
>JAYRZH010000188.1:0-1995 GCA_041916555.1 Chitinophagaceae bacterium
ATTATGAAATAGGGGTTCTTTGAACCGGTTTGCTCCATAACCACCCGGGCGGTGATCCACTTAAAGGGTAGGGCGCTGGTATAAACCTGCCCAAGGCAATTTCCTTTACTATCCTTTTCAGCCAATAGCCTTGACATGCCTCCATTGATATTAAAAACCTTGACAAACCCACTGTCGCTAAGCAGCCGTGAAGCACGACGGCTTCGCTGGCTGTGGGAGCAGTATAGAAAAACCGGTTTGTCTTTATGACTGGCGATCTCTTTCCAGCGGGTGCCAAGTTCATTCACCGGGATATTGATCGCGCCTTTTAACCGTCCTATATTGGACGCGTCAAAACCGGTGGTATCGGCAAATTCGCCAGGAGACCTTACATCGATGATCAGGTAATTCGGATTGTTTTCCAGTGTCCGGCAAAGGTCCTCCGGAAAAATATTGGTGAACAGTTTGTTGTCAAAACGGTATGGCTGGGCATTGATCGTTGTAATCAGACCCATGAAAAGCAAGCATAGAAGGAGTCGCATGGGAGGATGATTTTCATTAAGGTAGGTAATTTTTCCCCAACCGCCTCAGCAATGTGACAAAAGGAGATAACCGGGGGATGGAACCGGATTTTTGGTTTATTTTCAGGCTCTAAAGGAAATTGTATGACGCTAAGCAGGATATGGTCGGCTTTTGTCATTGTGGCTGTTCTTGTTGCCGGTATCCGAATGGCCGGTGGAGATACCAGCATTTTTACCCGGATGGTAGTGGGTAAATCGACCGATAAGTATGATTCAGTCTATTATGTTGCGGTGGGCCAACCTGTAAAACAAGGATTGTCTGAACGTTATCCTGATCTCCTGCGGGAATACGGGTTTCACAAAACGATGGAGCCATCCAAAGCCAGTTTATTGATATCAGATGGTCAGTCAGCCGATTCTGTAAATCTTATTCTCTCTACTCATCCCAACCTGCAAACATATACCTACGAGTCCATTCAAAAGAAAATGGTCAGAAAGGTGGATGGTGTCATTGAAACGGCGAAGAATGCCGTGTTGGATATCATACTCCCGCTGGTGGGGATACTGGCCCTGTTTATGGGATTTTTGAACATTGCGGAAAAGGCCGGAGGGGTACGCTTTCTTTCCAGGATCATTGGTCCCTTTTTCTCCCGCATTTTTCCTGATGTGCCAAAGGGGCATCCGGCTACTGGGCACATGCTGATGAATTTCTCGGCCAACCTGCTTAATCTGGATAATGCGGCCACTCCCTTTGGATTAAAGGCCATGGAGAGTCTGCAGGAACTTAACCCCAATAAAACCGTGGCCTCCAATGCGCAGATCATGTTTATGGCCCTGCATGCCTCCGGTTTAACCCTGATCCCGGTAACGATCATCGCCTTCCGGTCGGGGCTGGGAGCGGCAAACCCTACCGATATTTTTATCCCTTGCATGATCGCCACCTTTGTGGCTACGGTTGCCGCTTTGTTTATTGTATCCTTCCGCCAAAAGATCAACTTGTTTCAACCGGTTGTGATGATGTGGATATTGGGCATCTCAGCCCTTATTGCCCTGTTGGTAGTGTATGTTACCCGGCTGAATGTTAAAGAGGCCCAGTCCTTCTCGGGGATTTTAAGCAATGGCATTATACTCGGAATATTTTTCCTGATTGTGCTTGGGGGGCTTTACAAAAAGATCGATGTGTTTGACTCCTTTGTGGAGGGGGCCAAAGGCGGTTTTGAAACGGCGGTACGAATCATTCCTTATATCGTTGGAATGTTGGTGGCGATCAGCATGCTCCGCACCAGCGGAACCTTTGACGTATTGATCAATGGCATCAAATATGTATTTGCCGCTCTGGGCACAGACACAAGGTTTGTGGATGGCCTGCCTACAGCCCTTATAAAGCCACTCAGCGGAAGCGGGGCTAGGGGCATGATGCTGGATACCATGAAGACCTTTTGCCCCGATTCCTTTGCCGGTCGCCTGGCCAGTGTGCTCCAAGGATCTTACGATA
>JAYRZH010000189.1:0-643 GCA_041916555.1 Chitinophagaceae bacterium
TGCCGTCAGGCTGTAGTCCGATCCGGTGATGGCGCTGATCCGCTGGCCGAGCATACCCTCAGTATGGCCGTCGAGTTTCAGGAACCATTCCAGGATTTCATACAGATCCGCCGGTGCCCCGTTCTTTGCAGCCTTGAAAGCTTTTTTAAACTCAGACGGGGTGACCTGTTCAAACACCCTTCCACCTGCAAGAATTGATGGTTTGGTAATCTTCTTCATTGGCGTGAACTCCTGTTTTTACTCATCCGGCGGGTGCCGAGAGGTTTAAAGGTGGAAAGACTCTGGAAGCCGGTTTTTACCGCTTCCTCAACTGAAGCGTAAAGGATGTCGGGTCCGTCACGGAAGGCAGAATCCGGGTAACCGAGAAGCTGTTCCTCGAGGCGGGCAACATCATCATTCGGTTTTTCAGGAAAGACCAGTTTACCCGTCTGGATATAAGGCTGAAGCGACTCAATCCGGATTTCCTTTTTAATCGTTTCGGAAACCGGCCGGATGGGTAACGGAATCCCGATCCGCTTAGCCACCATGTCAAAATCCTTTGAACTGACCAGGGTATACTGCTGGAAGGAATCGTCAATCCGGAAGTACCGCAGCCCGTGCTTGTGGTAAATGTTCCAGTACAGGTACATAGCCTCAATCATGG
>JAYRZH010000189.1:653-1835 GCA_041916555.1 Chitinophagaceae bacterium
GAGAACGTAATACCGCTCTCCGTCGCATCCCAGAATGAAAAAGCCTTTGTAACAACTGGTCGCATTAGCCCCGAGTGCCTGGTCACAGGCAGCGACCAGAAACTTAAACGGTGGCGGGTTATTCGGGTCGAACCGCTTGAACCATTCGGCTTTAAAGAACAGACCCTCCTCGACAGGGTTCTGCTGCATTTCACCCTCGAACCGGTGAGTCCCGATGGTATTCATCAGCCGGATGGATTCTTCCAGATCGGACTTTTCTGGCCACAGGGTCACCAGTTCACCGGCTTCATTAACGAAGATTTCCTGATAGACATGTGCCGTGATGTCGAACTGTTTCCAGTTCCTGATCTGCTCACGCAGTTCGGCACTTTTGCCGGATTTACGTGCAGCCGGTGACCGTCTTTTACCGCCATCCGTGCCACGTAAAACATCAATGCCGAGGGGTGCAAGGCCGTTTTTACTGTCGAGGTCACTCATTACCGGGCGTTGCAGGAGGTCGCCGATCGGCGTCACTTTTTCGGCGAAATCGCCACGATTTTGGCAAATTGTGGTCTGCGCAATATTCAGCGCCGTGGCTTTGTTGAAGTTGTTGCCCACCCAGATAGCAACACCTTTTTTGCTAACTGCCAGATACCCTTCACTGATCACCCAGTCAACCTTTTCACGGCCCATCTTCGGATTCCGGCCATGTTTAAGGCTGTCAAAGTCGTCGATCTCGAGATAGTCGATCCGGTCTTCATTGGCCAGTTCACCACGAAGTGACTGCCCGTATGACCGGGCCATGAGTGACACATAGTGGCTCTGGTTGGTCGCCTTCGGGGTGATCTTCAGTTGAACATCGTCGCCGGTGTTCGATAGCACCTCGATGATATAATCCTGCCGGATCCGGGAGTTCTGTTCCAGTTCGAGAACAACAAACTGAATGTCCTTGATTGCACGGGTTGAGGTCTCGGTCACCTTGACCATAAACTTACGGCTCCCGGTCAGGATCATTCTGAGTTTGCCGACTCTGAGCCGGGCGGTTTTACCCCTTTCCCTGGGGCCAGAAATTACAAACAGATGCCGCTCGGGCCAGTCCATCATGACGTCCAGTTCGTTGTGCATCCGGCAGGGTGGAAGGGTAAAGTAGTGCGGGGTGTAAAGTTTGCCGAATCCCTCGAGCGATCCCTCAGTTGCCTTAAA
>JAYRZH010000190.1:0-1782 GCA_041916555.1 Chitinophagaceae bacterium
CGATTCAAAAATTTGGGACGGCAAAGGTAGGGAAAGTACTGGAAATAAAGAAAAAAAAGATGGGGAGAGGGGGGGTGGGGGAATAGGTAATAGGTTTTAGGTACTAGGTAACAAATTGGGGGTCCGAGGTTGGGGGGTGTTAGGGGTTTAGAAGTAAGGGTTTTGGTACCGGGAATTAAAGAACCGATAACCATATTTCACCCTCTACCTCCCAAATCCAATTCCCAACCTAATACCTAATACCTATTACCTAATACCTATTACCTAAAACCTACACCCCAAAAACCAAATCCCCCCACCACCCCCCACCCCAACCCAATCCCGCCTCCCCCTCCCCCTCCTCCCCTTTGCCAATTCCCTGATTTCAAATAACTTCGCCATTCAAACGAAATTAATCTATAATCTTATGGCATACGATGTCGTTGTAATTGGTAGTGGACCAGGGGGTTATGTAGCCGCCATCCGCGCTTCGCAGCTCGGGCTGAAAACAGCAATCATTGAAAAAGAAAGCCTGGGGGGAATTTGTCTAAACTGGGGCTGTATCCCCACCAAAGCCCTGTTGAAATCGGCCCAGGTAATGGAATATATCCGTCATGCCAAGGATTTTGGAATCGAAGCCTCTGGTACCCACCAGTTTGATGCGGTTATCAAGCGCAGCCGCGGGGTAGCCGACAAAATGAGTAAAGGGGTTCAGTTCCTGATGAAAAAGAATAAGATCGACGTGGTAATGGGCTTTGGCAAACTTAAAGCCAAAGGTCAGGTAGAAGTTACCGCCGCCGATGGCAGCAAGTCTGTCGTGGAAGGCCGCCACATTATAGTCGCTACCGGTGGCCGGAGCCGTGAACTCCCTGCCCTGAAACAGGACGGGAAGAAAATCATCGGATATCGGGAAGCCATGTCACTCCCCACCCAACCCAAAACCATGATCGTAGTGGGTAGCGGGGCCATTGGCGTGGAATTTGGCTACTTCTATAACTCCATCGGCACCAAAGTGACCATCGTGGAATTCATGCCCCGGATCGTGCCGGTGGAAGATGAGGATATTTCAAAAGAACTGGAAAAGAGCCTTAAGAAAAAAGGCATCGATATCATGACCAGCAGCGAGGTTACCAAGGTTGATACCTCCGGAAACGGGGTAAAAGCCACGGTAAAGAGCGCCTCTGGTGAAATGACCCTGGAAGCTGATGTACTCCTGAGTGCCGTTGGCGTATCCGCGAATATTGAAAATATCGGTCTTGAAACCCTGGGGGTTAAAACTGACAAAGGCCGTATCATGGTTGATAAGTTTTACCAGACCAATATACCTGGCGTTTATGCCATTGGTGATTGTGTTCCCGGTCAGGCCCTCGCCCACGTTGCATCCAAGGAAGGGATCATTTGCGTGGAAAACATCGCCTTTGGTGAAAAGAAATACCACCACAAACCCGAAGCCCTCGACTATGGCAATGTGCCTGGTTGCACCTACTGCGTACCCGAAATTGCTTCAGTTGGTTTCACCGAAAAACAAGCCAAAGAGGCCGGATACGAGATCAAGGTTGGTAAATTCCCGCTAAGCGCAAGTGGTAAAGCCTCGGCTGCCGGACATACTGAAGGCTTTGTAAAAGTCATCTTTGATGCCAAATACGGTGAATGGCTGGGCACCCACATGATCGGTTACAATGTCACTGAAATCATCGCCCAAACCGTAACCGCGCGCAAACTTGAAACCACTTACCATGAGGTATTGAACAGCATTCACCCCCACCCCACCATCAGCGAAAGCGTGAAAGACGCTATTGAAGT
>JAYRZH010000191.1:0-1744 GCA_041916555.1 Chitinophagaceae bacterium
GCGGTTTGTCGGAAGTAAGAACCAACTGCTTGCCCGATTGATGCAAATGGTTAAAGATGGCAAAAAAGGCATCCTGCGATTTCTCAGCCTTGGCAAAAAACTGCACATCATCAATGATCAATACATCTATCAACTGATAAAAATGGATGAAATCATTAATGGCATTGTTTCGACTGTGGTCCATGAACTGATTGATGAACTTTTCGGAGCTCACATACAGGACCACTTTATTGGGATGTAATTTCTTTACTTCATTTCCAATAGCCTGGGCCAGGTGGGTTTTGCCCAATCCGACACCGCCATATATCACGAGTGGATTAAAGGAGTTGGCGCCCGGTTTTTCAGCCACGGTTTTCCCGGCCCGACGAGCCACCCGGTTACAGTCACCCTCAATAAAGGCGTCGAACAGGTAAACAGGGTTCAACTGCGGGTCAATCTGCATCTTTTTCAGACCAGGAATGACAAAGGGGTTCTTAACTGGGTTGTGAATAATCAAGGGAAAATCCATTTCGTTTTCCGGATACATCTTAAATCCGTTACCCGGTACATCCACTGTCAGGGGTTTATGGGTCTTGTTGCCACTGTCCACCATGATCCTGTATTCCAACCTGGCTTCCTTTCCCAACTCCCGCTTCAGTGTCTTCGCCAATAAATTTACATAATGTTCTTCCAAATATTCAAAGAAGAATTGGCTGGGGACCTGTATGACCAAAACATTTTTCTTCAGGGAAACCGGTTGAATAGGTTCAAACCAGGTTTTAAAATGCTGCCATTCAACGATGTCCTTTATTATCTTCAGGCAATTGCTCCAGACTTTTTCAGCATTTTTCTCCATTAGTTGGTCAGCAGTTTATATATCGGGTTAATAATTTTCAAGGATCAATGAGTGGGGTTTGTTCATAGGGAAAAGGACATAAAAAAGTTTGACAGGGGGACGAATATCTAACAATCTTTCCTAAAAAAAAATTTTTATTCCTTTGTTTTTTTCGTAACCGGAATAGCTGCCGATCCGGACAGATTTTTCTTCGAAAATTTGGAAAATTCAAAGTCAAGCCTCCCCAGTTGCAAGCCCGCCCAACCAACCTGGTTTACCAGCACTTGTTGCCCCTTTTTATTGATAAATGACTCTGGTTGTTCCATGAATGTGTGTGTATGCCCGCCAATGATCAGGTCGATATGCTCCGAATCCCGGGCCAATACTTCATCACTCACGGTGTTATCACGGTACTTGTACCCCAAATGCGACAAACAGACCACCATATCGCAGTTTTTCTCCCTTCGCAGGTAATCGGCTGTTTCCGTTGCTTTCACCACCGGGTCCAGGTATTGGGTGGCCCCATACAGGTTCTCCGGTACCAGCCCCTTGGGTTGTATCCCTACCCCGGTTACCCCTATCCTTAGTTTTCCTTTTTTAAATACTTTATATGGAACATACTTATGTTCCATGGGAGTGCCGGTAAAATCATAATTGCAAATCACCACCGGGAAATTTGCGAACGTCAGTTTGTTGGCCAGGTTCTCCAAACCGGCATCAAAATCATGGTTACCGATGGTGGTGGCATCATAGCCCATGGCGGTCATACACCTTATTTCTGGTTCCCCTTTGTATAAATTAAAATAAGGGGTTCCCTGAAAAATATCCCCCGCATCCAGCAGCAATACCTGCTCCTGTTCCTTTCGTACCGATTCTATTAGGGCCGATCTGGCCGCTACTCCACCCTGCCCCTGGTTACGGCTACCATCC
>JAYRZH010000192.1:0-1697 GCA_041916555.1 Chitinophagaceae bacterium
CTTCGAGTTGAAATCTGCCAGTCTTCTGGCAGCCGTCGAAGATCCGAAAACGGTTTCCATTATCATTGGTGCCAGTACGCTTACCCTTTCGGGTGTCGAGATCCACGAGGAGCTGAAGGAGAACCGGATTACTGCCACCGGAACCGACGGGGTCGACTATGAAAAGGTAAAGTGGGTCAAGGCTCACCTGCGGGTTATTATGCCTGAAACTGAGGGGAATTACCCGAACGTGGTCAGAAACATCCTGCGCAAGCGCCTCGAAGGCGGAACCATGAAGCTGCAAGCCAGCTTTTCCGATTATTTCACGGTGGCCAATGACCTGGCTGTCACTTTCGATGAGGATGCCGTGCTGAAGAAGGTTTACAACTACCATCTGGCCACAGCAGCCTATGAGCTGTCATTCAAGTCTGCTCCTCTTTCTGCTGAGCAAATCTATACGGAGTAACCATGATTTCATTCAACCACCTGGGCAAAACCTACACCATGCCCGAAACCGTAAGCTGGGGTGCCATGAAGCGGTACACCCCACTTCTTAAGCAACTGCTGAACCGGCAGGATATCAGCGAAAAGCTGAAGGACCTGGAGCGAAGCAAAGCCAGTTCAGTCGAGATTTCTCTGTTCCTGCTTTCCTGCTGGCTCGAAAGTGACACGATTGTCACACAGATTATCTCTGAAACCTTCCGGACGGAAGGCGGTGAAAAACTGCCACTCAGCCAGGTAGATGACATTCCGCCGGAGATGGGATCGGTAGCGGTCACTTTTTTTTTAGCCAATATGAACGGGCTGTTTCCGGATACCCAGAAGTATTTCAAACTCAGCGTGGTACCCACGTCCAGCCTGACTTAAGGGTTACACCGCTCGAGGAACTGACCCAGTTTGTCAGTGATAACGATTTAGGCCGGGTTCCGATCATTGACGAACTTCCGGCCTTTGTCGTTTTAAACCAGATCGTCAAAAAGATCAGAATTGTGGAGCAACTGAAT
Organism: Chitinophagaceae bacterium; assembly: GCA_041916555.1. Lineage (GTDB taxonomy): Bacteria > Bacteroidota > Bacteroidia > Chitinophagales > Chitinophagaceae > SpSt-398. The sequence goes on from JAYRZH010000192.1 coordinate 984, forward strand.
GCCGAACTTGACAGTCAATTTAACCCTTGTCGGCAAAGAATATCAGGTTGAAATGTCGAAAATCAGGCAATTCTCTGAAGAGAACCTGAAGCAGACTATTCAATACAGTGAGCAGGAAGCCCGTGTAAGGGCTAAAGTTCTTCAGGCTGAGATTGATACCCTGACTATTATGGGTCGAAAGACCGAAGAACAGCAGCGTGAGCTGAACCAGGTGAATGATATTGTACGTGCCTACGACCGGCTGAAAAACAGCAGTGAGCAGGTTGCAACGACTACCAGCAGGTTTGCAGGAACCCAGAATCAGGCTAACTATACCCTTCTGAACTTTGGCCGGTTGATTTCGGATGCCAATTACGGCATCGTGGGTATGGCGAATAACATCGCACCGCTAACCGAGGGATTCGGTAATATGATCTCGACCGGTGGCGGTGTTCGTGCTGCCCTGACGGCTATCGGGGCCTCGCTGGTTTCACCCACCGGGCTGATTGTTCTATTCGGCAGCGTGATGCCCTCTGCCCTTCAGTATTTCATGACCCGTGCCGATGAGGCAAAGGACAAAATCAATGACCTGAAGGAGATCGTTTCAGAAATTGCCGACATCGACCTTGGTTTTGGCGGACTTAAGATGGAAGGGATGTCAAAAGAGGACCTTCAGATCAGAAAAGAAGCCACCGAGATGGTAATTGTAACGCTGAAGCGATACAAAGATAGCCT
>JAYRZH010000193.1:0-1653 GCA_041916555.1 Chitinophagaceae bacterium
TTAAAAGATCCTGAAACCAACTTTCAGGTCGATCCGGTTAAATTCAAATTTCATAGACCGTGGAGTTTTAATGGTGGTTGAGGTTGATGGGTCCCACACTGATTCAACCCAGCTTTCCCCTTGTGTTTTGGAAGAATATCCAAGAGAAATGCTAAACCCTTTGCCCTTTTTATTTTGCAAAAGGCATCCTATTCCCCCTTCCAGGTAGCGCCCGTTTTGATAGCTGGCTTCGGAGGTAACAGGGCCACCCCAAATCCAATCGTAGATATAATGACGTTGGGCATCGGTGGGCCAGGTAAAATTGAACCCGGCCCCACCATATACAAAGGGTCTGTTTTTCTCCTTTCCAAAAAAACGTTTGACCTCCGCGTACAGGGGAACACTTCTTGTTTGGTAATAGTCTATACCAACCACCCCTCCTATTTGCCAGGGGCCTGTTTCCAGGCCTGAAACAAAGCTGACAGCCCCATCCACGGTTTGATTACCATTTAGAAAGGTCAATTGAGGTTGCAGAAAGAAACCGGATTTCTGCTGGGCGGATAATTGATTTGCCAGGCCAAGTACAAGCACGATAAAAAGCCACTTCTTTGCCATAGCCGGTTAATTTTGAATGGTGAATTTGCTTAACACAGTCGGGGCAGAGGGGCTGGTGTAGTTGACAAAATAAACTCCGTCTTCGGCAACCACCAGGGCCAGTCCACCAAGGGCAATGACATCGTGGGGTTTGATACCCGACAACCGGCCTAATGGAGTAGCCTGGGCCGGGTTAGATACATCCATAAACTTAAGCCCTTCCGCGCCATCACATACCATTAGTACATGACCATCCTTGGAAAGACCCGAAGGACCGCTAAGGGGATAGGTTTGTACCAGTTGGGGAGAGTTAATATTGGTGATATCCAAAATGTCAAGCTGATTGGAATTACCCCCGCAGAAACCACCTCCTTTGAGGGTTACGTAGGCATAATTATTATCCGCGATCACCGGGTCACAGGAGCGGACATGGGTGAACTGGGATATATAGGCCGGTGCATTGGGATCGGTGAGGCTGTAGATATACATACCTGTTTGCGATCCGATGAATAATTTATCCTGATAGGGGAACACGGTTTCAATATCTCCCCTTGGAAAATTCTTGGTAACCATATAGGTGGGAGTGGCCGGTTGAGAAGTGTTGAATACTTTCAGGTCCATATGGCTGACGGTGTACAACCTGTCCTGATACAATGCAAACCTGGCCAGTGAGCCACCGATTCCGTTGGTGGTTGGCTGGGAATTGGGGGATGCATAGCTGGAGAATGCCTGTGCGCTGATAACCCCCATATCAAAGAACATTCTTCCACCACCCGAATGATGATAATCTGATTTAATAACAGTATCAACACGAACCCAGTCGGTGATAACCATACTGGTGTCCACCATATAACCGGCTTCATAGATCCGGTGTGGGAAAACACCTTCCTGGAAATGCACCAGGCGAACATTGGCCGGGTCGGAAATATCAATGCTCATCAGGTCGGTATAACAGTCGGCATACAGATAGTTTCCACGGACAGCGATATCTACATTGCCCGGTATATGGATAAACCCTTTTTTAACGGGATTGGCGGGATCGGAAAAATCAATGACGTGCACACCGCGGTTATATTCATT
>JAYRZH010000194.1:0-1481 GCA_041916555.1 Chitinophagaceae bacterium
TACGGCGGTATCTTAAATAGTTCCACGTGGAACGGGGTGCACCGCAGAGAACATGAGGAAGCAGAGATCCACAGAGAATATAGTTTAATTAAGTATTCCGCCAAGTTACATGGACGGAAAGGATTGGCGTCTTGGCCATCCTTTGGCAAATTCTCAGCGTGTCTCTGCTTCCTCATGTTCTCTGCGGTGCACCCCGTTCCACGTGAAACCTCTCCCTTCTCCCTGATTTCATACCTTTGCACGCTATGTTTCCCGAATATGATGTAATTGTAGTAGGGGCCGGACATGCCGGCTGTGAAGCAGCGGCTGCAGCGGCCAATCTGGGCTCCCGGGTGCTGTTGGTGACCATGAATATGCAAACCATCGGTCAAATGAGCTGTAATCCAGCCATGGGAGGTATTGCCAAGGGGCAGATTGTAAGGGAAGTGGACGCCTTGGGGGGATATTCCGGTATTGTTACGGATGAGTCCATGATTCAGTTCCGCATGTTGAATAAATCAAAAGGACCAGCCATGTGGAGCCCAAGGGCTCAAAGCGACCGGATGCTATTTGCTCAAAAGTGGCGGGAAATGCTGGAGGGGACCAGGAACCTTGATTTCTACCAGGACATGGTACGTGGATTATTGATCAAGGACGGGCGTTGCCAAGGCGTAATTACAGGAATGGGGCATGAAATAAGGTCCAAAGCGGTGGTTTTGACAAACGGGACCTTCCTCAATGGAGTGATACATGTGGGTGAGAAGAATTTTGGCGGAGGAAGAATGGCAGAGAAGGCCGCATCTGGAATTACCGAACAATTGGTTGAAGTGGGTTTTGAAAGTGATCGCCTTAAAACGGGAACGCCACCCAGGGTGGATGGGCGCAGCCTGGACTATTCAAAAATGGAAGAACAGCCCGGGGATACTGAAATCGCCGGCTTTTCATATAAGGACACTAAAAAACCAACCGAACAACGGTCTTGTTGGATTACCTATACCAGTCCTGAAGTACATAATATATTAAAGAAGGGATTTGACAGAAGTCCCATGTTTGCCGGTCGCATCGACGGAGTAGGGCCGCGGTACTGCCCCAGCATCGAAGACAAGATAAATCGCTTTGCCGAGCGTGACCGGCACCAGCTCTTCGTGGAACCCGAAGGGTGGAATACCGTAGAAATATATGTAAACGGATTCTCTACCTCACTCCCTGAAGACATTCAGTACGAAGCCATTCGTACTGTGCCGGGGTTTGAGAATGCGAGGATGTTTCGTCCGGGATATGCCATCGAGTATGATTATTTCCCACCAACTCAATTGCGGCATAGTCTTGAGACGCGATTGGTGGAAAACCTGTTTTTTGCCGGGCAGATCAACGGGACAACCGGATATGAGGAGGCGGCGTGTCAGGGTTTGATGGCTGGGATAAACGCACATCAGAAAATCACCGGCAAAGAACCGCTTATTTTAAAAAGAAGCGAGGCCTATATTGGTGTGTTGATTGAT
>JAYRZH010000195.1:0-1429 GCA_041916555.1 Chitinophagaceae bacterium
TCTTCAAGCATCTTTAAATAACTTATAAAATTATCGAAATTTGAAAAAACCCTATTTCTTCCAGGTGCAACCACAATCCAGCAAATTTTATTGTTTTCATCGATTGCGTCGTATGCTTGAATCTCCAAATTACTCATATGACCTCTTAGTTAAATTAGTTCATCCGCTTCTTCACGCCATCATCCGGGACTTGATACTTAAAGAACTCCACCCCCGGATAGTCCAACCTATCAATCACCCGTTTCATGCTCTTGATGGAAAATGCACCCGTATAGGTGTCGGTGTGAACGTCAAATTGTCCCCGACCTGCGGTCATTGAGTGCGCCACAGAATGACCCGCCAGACGACGGAGAATCAAAGCCTCGGGGATTCGTTCTTTATTGGCCGTCTCTTCGGACAAACCGGAGGCGTCTAAGATGGCTTGGGCCAGGGAACTAATAAAGCGATGGCGGAAGGAATGGAACACCACATTCCTATCATCGACCTTCAAATAATCTCGAAGATATTTTGTGTTGAACCACTGACTGGCAGCCTTGCCATAGCCATCGGCCTTGGCCTTATTCAGGTCAAAAAGATTGATGGACATTCCAGCTTCTTCAACCTCTGCCCTCTTAACTTCCACGTATTCAATAAAACCCAGTTCAATCAGTTTCTGATGGACTGGGATAATTCTGCGGCTCTCTTCGTTCTTGACCGTCTTTCCATCATCCTCGGTCGCGGTGATATTGAAATACCATAGGCCTTCATCGTCTTGTTTGACATCACTGGTCGTCAGTTGTGACAGCTCATTGACTCGGGCACCCGTGAATGCGGCCAGATGGATAATCCAGTATTGATAGCTTCTGTTATATAAGCCGTCACGATAATAGTCTGAGCCAAAGATTTGTTGAAGCTCTTTTTGATTGAAGGCGCGGCGTGTCACACCCTTTCGGGCTTGGGTCGTTTTGACCTTGAAGCCGTCCAGCAATGAGGGGTTGACCGCGTATTGACGCTTGCAAAACTCAAGGAAGTTTGCCGCCACCGTCAAATAACCATCGAGGGTGTTTTGTGTGATGGTTTGGGCTGGTTGTCCATCTCTCCCCAACAGGGTTTTGGCACGTACCCGTTTGATAAGCGTATCGAAAGGATGCCCCGCAGCGGCGGGCAACTTGTCGATGTTCTTGGGGTAGTACGCGAGGTCTTTGCGGTACTGCTCCAAGTCCAAAGGCGTAAGGGTGCCCACATGTCGGGCGCTGAAACGGTCAATGAAGGGTTTGAGGCGTGTACGGACTTGGGGAACCTTCTTGACGCCGATCTCCTTTTCGGTGGCCCGCTCTTCCTCGTACTTCAAATATTCTTTGACCAACCGCCCAACGGTCTTTGACGCTACGGGTGATAGCCGTCCTGTCTCGTTGATGGCAGGGGCATGAACTTCTTGGACTGGTGGGGG
>JAYRZH010000196.1:0-1425 GCA_041916555.1 Chitinophagaceae bacterium
AGCTATTTTTATGTTCAATGATTAATCTCCGCGTATCTCCGCGTCCTCTTGTTCTCTGCGGTTAAGAATCCCTAGAACCGGTTTTTCCGGAGTTCATCCTTCCACTCCTCATCGTGCCTCCCTTTCATCCCATCCCGCTCATAATCGTAGAAGTGTTTGTTATCATCCCAGTCGTCAAACCGGCGGTTACGGTTATGGTCAAAACCACGGCCTTTATTAAAGACAGTCCTGGTTTCTACCGTACTGCGGTTGAACCGGTCAATGGTCAATAGCGTATGAGAACCGGCACGTACATGGATGGTGGCATTGCACACCAATTCATAACGCTTACGGCCAAAGCCGTTGAAGAAGCGATCCCTCTCTTTGAAAACCTTAACCTTGTGGAAACCGGGACTCAGGTTATCGAGATTCAGGCTATTAAATGCAGGATCAAATCGCCGGCCATCTACCATCACTTTGATGTCATCATTATCAAATGACCGGATAGTTAGTTTTCCGGTAAATCGCATGTCGCCTGCAAAAACGGCCATACCGATCATCAGGGTAACTAAAGTTGTGTAGATTTTTTTCATGGCTTTTAATTTTTAAGGTGAATAAATCAAGTTCTACCTGGTTAGATGCCAAACACATGCCATCGTGCCAAAATCATCGTTAATAACCGTTAAAATCTTCGGGCTTTATGAAATTCTTAAGGGTTTGGCATCATTATCCTATTGAATGATTTACCTTGTAAATAATAAATGTTGAGCTATGCAACCTTCTGTGAAAAAATTCGTCTTTTACGCCCTTCTCATCATAATCAGCCTACCTATGTTTTCCCAGCAACCCATCAAAACCTATGACAAGGAATGGAAGAAGATTGACCAGTATATTGATAATGGATTACCGGTAAGTGCGCTGGGTGATGTAATAAAGATTTTGACACTGGCGAAAAAAGAAAAGCAGGAAGCCCAGGTGATCAAGGCCCTTATTTATTATACCGCGCTACAGGAAGAAACACGGGAAGAAAATCTACTGCTTTCCATCAAAGACCTTGAAAAGGAACTGCCCACCGCCAGCCCCGCAGGCAAAGCTATCCTTCACAACCTGATCGCCGCCCAATACTTGGCGTATTTTGAAGACAATCGCTGGCGGATCTATGAACGCTCGGAAACCAAATCATTCAAAAAAGAGGATCCGGCTACCTGGACCCTTGCCGATTTCCATAAAAAGATCAGCCAGCAATTCAAAGCCTCACTGGCCGATAAATCCCTGCTCCAAAAAACCGACCTCAAGCCGTTCAATGCCCTTCTGAATAAAGGCAATACCCGGCATCTTCGTCCTACCCTCTATGATCTGCTGGCCCATACCGCCCTTCGCTATTTCCAAAGCGATGAATCGGACCTCGTGCGTCCAGCCGAGGCATTCGAGATCAATACCGCTTCC
>JAYRZH010000197.1:0-1411 GCA_041916555.1 Chitinophagaceae bacterium
TACCAGCCTTTCTTGCCAGCAGAATAATCCACGGCGTTCTGAGACATTTCCCAGAAATTGAGGCCTGAACTTACACCGGCTCCGGAGTGTTGGGTTCCTGTGCTTTGTTGAACCAAATCACTGCGACCTGAGATGGATTCGGGAACCACTCCATTCTCTAAAGGGGATACATCGGTATTGACAATCAATTTGTTTGTGAGTTGCTTGTAGCGTGTGTTGTCCAGCAGAGAATATACGCTTTGAACGTCAGTGCTGATGCGATCCGGATCTGTCACATTCACACCAGTGCCAAAGGCCACCATGACGCCACCAGCACCACGGTCGTTCGGCTTCACGATGGGCGGTGCGGAGATGGGTTGTCGTTTGCCGTTGATGTAAGTCGCAGTGAACATCGGCTGACACTTAGTAGTGGCTTGGTTGCACGGAGTCGCAGTTGAATTATTCCAGGTGGCCACAGACCAATCGCTAGCCACATCACTGGTCAAATCAAATTTCCAGAGATTTCCTTTCAGATCTCCCGCATATACCACATCGATTTTTCCATCGCTGTTGATATCCACTGGTTTGGGGGCAGAGAGCCCGTTTCCGGTGACGTTCACATCGTTGGCGGGAACGCCAGTTAATGTTTGATTGCCTGTGGCAACAATTTTCTTGAGTTCCTTGGCGCCATCCAGGTATTGAATCAGCAGCACCGGGCGTTCATTTTTACTGTTGTAGCCATTACCAAGCACCACTGCCCAGCGTCCGTCATTCATGCGGCTGATCTGTGCGCTCTTGAAGACATTATTGTCATCCATGACAGGCGCCGCAAAAATGTGTCCAATGTCCTCGTCGTCCGAGCCGGCTGTGAGCGGCGCGCTGGGGTGAATGGTTTTGTCCATCACCACCAAATTATTGGCGTTCCCAGTTGAAAAATTGGAGGATGGTGAGCCGGTAGCGTTTCCTGGATTGGTGACGTCGAGAATGAAATAACCTTTTCCACCTGCGCCAAGTGCGCCAACCAGAAGCGTTCTCCAATCGTTGGTGCTGGGATTGCCAATATTGACATCGCCTGTAAACGGTGAACCATCTACATAATACTGGTGGGTGTATCCTGGATCGCTCAGCTTTGTCAATTCAGGAATGACGGCTTTGGGGATATAGGCAATCAATTCTTCGCCATCTGCGGCCTTGAAGCCGTGCAGCATTCCATCATTGCCTCCAACATAAACCATGCCGAAGCGCTTGGCATGGGTTTTGGCAAATGACTTGTAACTGCTGTCCGTATAGTTGCTTACAGGTTTGTCAACGAACCATACCGTCGAGTTGACAATATCGCCTTGCACAGAATCCCGGATTCTAAAATAAGGTGTGCCGGTGCTGTTTTCATAGGTTCGCTGGCCCCGGAGGTAGTTGACACGGTTTTCACCAT
>JAYRZH010000198.1:0-1368 GCA_041916555.1 Chitinophagaceae bacterium
GGGTATAACTCCGATCGGGACGCGATGTGGAATTGGAACTGTTATTATTGCTGTTGTTGTAATTGGAATTGTTGTTACCAGAAAACCACCTGTTCACCCTGTTGCTCAATCCGTTGTTGGTATTGTTATAACCGGATTGGTTATTGTTATTGTTAACTCCGGTACCAGGGCGGATCACCACTGGTCTGCCCGATTTGGCGTTAAGGTTGGTGTTTGAATAATTATTGTTTCCATAACCTGCCAGGTTAAAGTTCCGCGGCGGGGTATATGCAGGGCGGTTATCCTTGACATGACCCGGATTAACGATCACCACATTTCTGGGGCAATAGGGGTTATAATAATAGTTCCAGGAGTTATAAGGATTGTAATAAGACCCAAAATAATAGTTGTAACCATAGCTATACCGGTCAAAATAATACCAATCGTTCAGTTCAGACCAGCGGTACCTGTCGGCCACTTTCATACGCAGGTAACGATCATCATAATAATCATCGTTATAGGTGTAACGTCCGTCACGACGGGTATCTACCTGAACGTATTCATCCACTGCGCGCTGGGGGGAATAATAGACATCATCTGGTGTCTGTCCCGTTTTGTAGGCAGTAGTACATCCACCCAGAACCAGGGCGGTAAGGGAAGCGAGTATAATTTGACGTCTCATGACCGCAGATTTAAATGGTTATCGACATGAAGTTACTACATTTGCGGCGAAACCAAGGGGTTTTGGACAAGGTTAGATAAGTTTTAACAGTTCAGGATCAATAGGTTGAAAAAGTAAATGCTCCCAGATTATGAGTAAAGAGATCACAAGCCGGGCCACGGATTATGCTCAATGGTACAATGACCTGATATTGAAAGGGGAACTGGCAGACTATTCGGCCGTTCGGGGTTGTATGGTGATTAAACCCTATGGTTTTGCCTTATGGGAAAACATGCGTGACGCGTTGGATAAAATGTTTAAGGATACCGGGCACCAGAATGCCTATTTCCCCCTTTTTGTTCCCAAAAGCCTGTTTGAAGCTGAGGAAAAGAATGCGGAAGGCTTTGCGAAAGAATGCGCGGTGGTCACGCATTATCGCCTGAAAGCGGACCCCAGCCAAAAAGGGAAACTGATCGTTGATCCGGAAGCCAAACTGGAGGAAGAACTGGTGGTTCGCCCAACCAGTGAAGCCATCATCTGGAATACGTATAAAGATTGGATTCAATCCTATCGCGACCTCCCCATCCTGGTTAACCAATGGGCCAATGTGGTGCGCTGGGAAATGCGTACCCGTCTCTTTTTACGTACGGCCGAGTTTCTCTGGCAGGAGGGCCATACCGCGCATGCCACCATGGAAGAGGCAGTGGAGGAAACCCGTAAAATGCTGG
>JAYRZH010000199.1:0-823 GCA_041916555.1 Chitinophagaceae bacterium
GGCTGTCATCTGCCATAATCCGTTCCCGGAAGGTCGGCTGTCCGTTACGGTTGCCCCGCTGACTGTCAATGTCATAGGGCAGGATGTCGAATTCAGTAGCCCCGAGAACGCCGTCTTCGTCGATCGCACGGCCCACAAGGCAGCCTTGTGCGATGTACACCTTAATCCGCAGTTTGGCGTAATCATCAGGCACCGTCCAGAGCTGACCATCGAACCGGATAATTCCGGACGGATCGGCCCGCCGGGTAGTGTCCCTGAAGAAAATGTCATTCAGATCAGTCATGCAGATGCGCTGTTCACGCTGTACAATCTGGGTGGCGTAATAATCAACGATCCGGGTTCCGGGTATCATCGGGTGATCACGATGGGCCAGTTCAGAACATCTCTGTTCAATGAGGGTATTCAGATCAGACAGAAGAATTGTTTTAATGCCCGATCCGACAAAGTCGAAAACATTCTCCTGCTCCCACTGCCATTGAGTTCTGAAGGTTCTCTCAATCTTACCCTGACCCTGTTCCTTTCGGGACCGGTCAGATTTCGATTTCGATTCAATCAGGTTAATTCCCAGCAGGTTAAGCCCGTTGATAAAGGTTTCAGACTTGGTTACAGGTCCCAGATCCATCTTCATATTATCCGGAAGGTGAAAAACATCCTCCTGAGACTGGTAAACACGGGTCATGGCCTCTTTCATGGCCATCACGTTTTCGCCGGATGTAACCACGTAAACCGATTTCTGACGGCGTGACTTTGATACATTAAAGATGACAAGAAAAAAAATTTACCTTTCAATAGATTAACACGTTTTACCGACTTAAACATGTAA
>JAYRZH010000199.1:833-1329 GCA_041916555.1 Chitinophagaceae bacterium
TTGCCCAGTCGCCACTTTCCAGTTTAACGGGCTTTCCGAAATACTTCGACGGAGAGAAGTCGACCAAATGGGTATGATTCACATACGGGTCTTCGTGACGGCGGTAAGTGCGCCGTTCCTCATAAAACCCAATCTTGCGCAGGCAGGTATCGACTGTTGAAACTGATATTTCACAGTCCGTCAGAACAAGTCCGGTCTCCTTACGGACGACCTCACCTTTGATCTCACCGGCCTGAACCAGCTTAATCAGACAGAATTCGGTGCGCAGAAATGAATTAGACCGGTCTGTTTTTCCCAGATTTGCACCGGCATATTTAAGCCGGGCCACTTTGGCCACAATTTCATCCCTGCGGTTAATCTTTGGTCTCTTCGGGCTTTTTTTGGCTTTCAGACCCATCTCCCGGTAAAACTCGGCCCGTGAAATACCTAAACTCTCTGCATGAATCCGGATGAATTCACCCTTAGCTCCATGCGGAAGGCTTAGAAATTCCTTCTT
>JAYRZH010000200.1:0-1328 GCA_041916555.1 Chitinophagaceae bacterium
ATTTTGTCGGCGATCTTCATTTCCACAAAAAAGCCAAATACAAATCCGGTTCTCCAGTCGGCGCTGATGGTGTTTTCTTCCAAACCGGTGTTGTTGAAGTGGGAAAAGTTCAACCCGGACTTAAGCCCCAGGCGGGCTACATTGCGGGTCTTCTTCTGTTGGGCGCCGGCAGTTCCGGCCATGAAAGTCAATACAAAAAGGGCAAATAAAACTTTTCTCATAGCAGTAATTTACCCCCCTAAAGTAAGGATTAATTCAGTATTTGGAGAAAGAAAATTTTTTTAGGGAACTTGCTCAAAATCACGGGGGAAAGAACAAAATAATTATACCTTCAACCCAAGTCAGGAGCGTGAGTGGATTGGTGGTACAAGGCCTGATTAACGCAATTGCTTATGTTCTCCAGAAGTACGCTTGTCATATTTATTACCCTCGTTTTACTTTCTTGTGGGCCTGCCAGGCGTCCATCCTCGCTGGTTTACCAGGATTATTCCATTGCACCCTCCCTGCCCAGGGACAGTGTTTTATCAGGACTCGTTAAGCCTTATCGGGATAGTGTGTGGAGCCAGATGAATGAGGTGGTAGGACAGGTAGCCGAGCGGTTGGAAAAGAGACAACCCAACTGTGAGTTGGGCAATTTCATGGCCGATGCGATGCGGATATTGGGGTCTGAAAAATACGGGGTACCCATTGATGTGGCTTTTGTAAATTATGGAGGTATCCGTTTGAATGAACTTACGCCTGGTCCCATGACCCGGGGTAAGGTATTTGAGCTGATGCCATTTGATAATGTATTATTGATCCAGCGCCTGGATGGCAAGATCCTGAAGTCGCTTTTTGACCTGGTGGCGTCCCGCAACGGGTGGCCGGTTTCAGGCGCCAGTTATGCCATCCGGGAGGGCCGGGCGGTGGATATAAAGATTGGCGAAAAGGCGTTGGATGAATCGGCCATTTATATAGTAGCCAACAGTGATTTTGTGGTCAATGGCGGCGACAATGTAGGTATGCTAAAGACCATTCCGGTGCAGAATAATGGTTACCTGGTACGGGAGGCTATAATGGAGTATGTGCGCCGGTTGGCGGCCGATGGAAAAATGGTCAGTTCACCCGAAACCCGTGTGTATTATGCTCGATAGGCGCTCTTTTTTGCAGCAATCAGTTTTTGCCACAGGGGCCCTGGTGGTACCAGCCCGGTTGGAGCAGTGGATGGCTACTGATAAGCTGACGATACTGCATACCAATGATACCCATAGTCGGATCGATCCGTTTCCGATGGATGGTAGCCGTAACCAGGGGCAGGGTGGAGTAGCGGCCAGATCGGCCCTAATAGA
>JAYRZH010000201.1:0-1305 GCA_041916555.1 Chitinophagaceae bacterium
GAAAATAAAAAAAGACCCGAAGTAAAGGAACTCGGAGGGGGTATGCAGTATGAAGTATTGGAAGAAGGGCAGGGTGCCCAGCCATCTCCCAATAGCACCGTTAAAGCCCATTACCGGGGCGCCTTGTTAAATGGAAAAGTATTTGACAGTTCCTTTGAAAGGGGGCAACCATTTACCGCTTCCCTAAGGCAATTGATCAAAGGCTGGCAGATCGCCATCCCGCTGATGAAAGAAGGAAGCACCTGGCGTTTATGGATACCATCCGATCTGGCTTATGGCGATCGTGGCGCGGGCAGGGACATTCCCGGTGGTGCAACCCTTGTATTTGATGTGCAATTGATCGAAATATTAAAATGACCGCATGACTGCAGACCCACGCTATCCCATTGGTAAATATGAGGCCCAGCCCTTTTCCATTGAACAAAAAATAGAATGGTTGGCGGATATTAAATTCCTTCCCCACCTGCTGGAATCCTCCCTTCTAAACCTAAACGAAGACCAGTTGCACACCCCTTACCGCGAAGGGGGATGGACAGTGAACCAACTGGTTCACCATGTGGCGGATAGCCACATGAACGCCTATATCCGGTTCAAGGTCGGACTTACCGAAGACAACCCCACTATAAGACCCTATGATGAAAAGGCCTGGGCCGAGTTGTATGATGTAAAAAAACTACCGGTTAATGTCTCCATCACCCTGCTTCACGCCCTACATCTCCGCTGGCATGAAGCGCTGAAGTCTATTGGTGATGAAGAATGGAATAACCGGACCATCTTTCACCCGGAACACAAAAAAACCATGCGACTTTGGTACCTGCTGGGCATGTACGCCTGGCATGGGAAACACCATGTGGCCCATGTTACCAGTTTAAGGGAAAAAATGGGGTGGTAACAAGCGGCATTCTTTTAAGCCATATTATTTCCGTATGAAATGGACCACGCTGAAATCCGAATACCTTTTCAATGATCTTTGGTTTAAGGTGAGAAAGGAAACCTGTGAAACCCCACAGGGTAAGATCGTTTCTCCTTATTATGTCTATGAATTTCCTGCCTGGGTAAATGCCGTGGCCCTTACGGAAGACAACCAGGTGGTGATGGTCCGTCAATACCGGCATGCCTTGGGCGAAACCTGTATTGAATTGCCTGGCGGCTGTGTGGATGATACCGATGCGAACCTGGAAGCGGCGATAGCGCGTGAATTGCTGGAGGAAACCGGATATACTTTTTCGGAATATACCTACCTGGGGCGGACTTCATCCAACCCCTCTACCAATAATAACCTGATGCACATGTTTCTGGCTACCG
>JAYRZH010000202.1:0-1301 GCA_041916555.1 Chitinophagaceae bacterium
GAGGCTGATCATGTCCGTTTCCATTGCGCTGCTAAGCGGCCATTCAAGGCGATGAGAGGCTGAAGGGCTGCTTACTGCCCGACTGCCGTCCGATACCGAACAATTGGCCAATGGCCGGATTGGCCGACTTCCAGACTTCTATTGCCCCATAACGACTTTAACTTTGATCTGCAGGCTTGGCCTCGCTGTCGAAGCCAAGTGCCGTCCTCCCATAGCCAATCAGTTCAGAACCTTCTCATCTGAAGCATCGTGACCATCTAAACTACTGCTTTCGACATCCTGCGTATCGCCGGTATCCCCTCCGACAGAATCACCCTGGCGAGGCCTTCCTGCATTGCTTTTCTTCCGAGGCGCAATGCCACGGGTAAATGAACGTTCGGAACCAGATTGCTTGAGCGGATCGATGCTTTGTTCCTCCTTGCAAAGGTAGGCGATAGCCTTTTTCTTTAGCACGGTGCGCTTTGTGTCATCCGTATGCTCAATCAGCCCTAGAGCGCATTCGGCATACGTGTCCTTCTCGCGGTTGCAATTGTGGTAGATGCCCTTGCCGTCGGTAATTTCGTTCTTCCAGTACTGGCCAATTTGATCACCCATGTGGGCATCCTTACGGATCTTCTGTCCGTCGTAGATGAAGACGCTGTGGATATGCGGTCCTTTGTCTTCCGTATATTCCCGCTTGGCGATGTAACCGACCATGTTCTCGAATATGGAAGGCTTGGTCCGACGATTGTTGAGCAAGTGTGTGAAATCCTGGTTGATCTCTTCCAGCGATGCCTTTCTGGCATGTTCCTTCCTGTAGCTCAGATCCAGTCGGATCACTTGAATCTTTGAATGGTTTTCCAAGAGTTGGTCGATATATATCGAGGTGCTCTTGGCCATATGCTTGTTGTTTGCTGATTCGTTCATTTCAATACTTCCGTTTAATGTCTGGCGAATTTGCCAAACTATGTATACGGAATCATTAAAAAATTACTCGCCATAGAAATTCGATAACTTGCACAATACTGATTGATTGTTGCTATATGGTTTTGGTGAATATGGTTTGGGGTAGGTAGATAGGGTTATTAATACATATTGTATATATTATTAATTTAACCTTAATTCACACCTTCATTTTTTTCCTTGGATTAGTTTGTATACCGAAATCCATCCCCCGAATTTCCAGGTGCTTTGAATTTCTCCGACATATACCAAGTTGTGGCAAACGATGCAGAGTGATGAGGGCGCGTTCCCCCGCCAAGTGTTGAGTTGGCCCCTCTCGAATAGCCAAATGGCATCCCCTGGCCGAAGCTCAGGGAATG
>JAYRZH010000203.1:0-1295 GCA_041916555.1 Chitinophagaceae bacterium
AACCGTGTAGCTGAGGCTGAAAAGGCCGGTTGGTTAAGGTTGGCCCGTGTGGGGTTTGTTCTGGATGCCCTGGCTGTATTCGCCGTATTTGCCATTCTTTTTTACCTGTTTTACACCCATCGTTACGAATACTTTTATGTTTACAAGAATTCAGGCAATAGCCTGGAGTTCAAATATATCTTTAGCGCGATATGGAGTGCCTCAGAAGGTAGTTTCCTGCTATGGGCATTTTGGCATGCTGTATTGGGACTGATCTTGATCCGTCGTGCGGGAAAATGGGAAGCTCCGGTCATGATGACTGTTTCGCTGGCCCAATGGGCATTGGCCACCATGATGCTGGGTTTGTATTTCTTTGACCTGAAAGTGGGAAGTTCACCCTTTGCCCTGTTCAGGCACCAGATGCCAGATTTACCGCTTTTTGGCAATGAGAATTATATCTCCAGACTGACCGATGGCAATGATCTTTCTCCCTTGTTACAGAATTACTGGATGGTGATACATCCGCCGGTATTGTTTCTTGGATTTGCCTTACTCATTGTTCCCTTTGCCTATAGTGTGGCAGGCTTGTTTACCCGTCAGTATGGTGATTGGATCAAACCTGCCCTGTCCTGGTCACTGATTGGCGCCGGGGTGCTGGGACTGGGTATTATGATGGGTGGCGCCTGGGCTTATGAGTCGCTCAACTTTGGGGGTTATTGGGCCTGGGATCCGGTGGAAAACGCTTCGCTGGTGCCGTGGATGACCCTGGTAGCCGGTATTCACACTTTGCTGATCTATAAACATACTGGTCGATCACTTCGTACCACCCATATCTTTTTTATCATCACCTATTTTCTTGTGGTGTATTCCACCTTCCTTACCCGGAGTGGTATTTTGGGGGATACTTCCGTCCATTCTTTTGCCGACTTAGGCATGAACACGCAGTTGTACCTGTTTCTGGTAGGTTCCCTTTGGCTTCCCGTACTGGCCATAGTGGAAGGGAACAAAAGATGGCTGGCCTCCATGACCTTATTGGTTACCCTGGCCGGCAGTTACTTTGTACCCACCCTAACGGTGCTAACATTTTTATCGGCTTTTTATTTTCTGTTCACCGGTCTGAAAAAAGTGCCATCCATAGCCAATGAAGAGGAAACCTCATCAAGGGAGTTTTGGATGTTTATCGGTTCCCTGGTGTTGGTGATCAGCGCAGGTTATATCATCATCGCCACCAGCTTACCGGTCATAAATAAACTGTTTGCCAAATTCCTTCCCAGTGGGTTTACAATGGGGGAGGATGTGCTGTTTGCGTATAACAG
>JAYRZH010000204.1:0-1213 GCA_041916555.1 Chitinophagaceae bacterium
TCCTTCGTCATCGGTTTGAATGGCACCTCCGCCGCCTCTGATGGTCCGGAAACCTTTGGCTTTATCCTCCAACACACCTTCAAAAGTTCCCAGGAACTTGTAGATCAGGCGCTGCAAGGCATAACCTAAAAGCAGTGCAATCGGGTAAATTCCCCACAACTCTATCCATTCAGGCAGGGGCACTTTGTTGCTGTGAATAATGTACCAGGCAAATTGCACGGTTGCCCATCCAAGCCCGGATACCATAATGGTGTTCCACTCCTCCTGGAAGAAAGATGACCATGTTTCGTTAAAACCCAGGGTAGGATGTTTTTTTCGTACCCTTCCTACCTTGCTCATGGCATCATAAGCCACTCCAAGGAGGTAAGCAAATGCAATAAGAATGTGCGTGATTACCATGATTATTGTGTTTTGATTTTAAACTTTCTGCCCCTGTTATACCTTAGAAACGGCCCGGACGGCTGACCACCGCCGCCACTAACTACTCCGGATGGGTTCATGAGTGTAGGCCGGTAGGTTGTAGATTTCTGCCATGCGGGAACCGTAAATGACGCCTGCACGTTACCCTGTTGTGTGGATCCTGGGGATGCACTTAGCAGGATATAGTTGGCGGGGAATCCGGTGCTATAATTCTCCAGATAAAAGGTATTGCTGTCCACTTTTGCCGGGTCCGCAAGGCTGGAATAGTCGGTGATCTCCACGTCCCGGAGGTTCCACGGGTCCTTAATGTAGTTGTGGTGGATATACACTTTCTGCGGCTTCCAGCCCTCATGGGTGTACTTACCAAAGGATGAATAAATGATTGCCGGGAAGGTGGCCGGGTTCTGGTTCAGGTATGAACAACTATCCAGATAATTCCCGTACACTTCCACCGAATCGTGGCCGCTTACCAGGATGCCCTGATTGGCTGACCTTCTGATAATGTTATTCCAGATTTTACCCCCGGTTCCTGATCCCAAGGAAATACCGGTGCCGTGGCCGGCAATATTGTTTTTGGCCGGCCGGTCCATGTAGTTATGAAATATCCATGCTTTGTAAAAGCTACTTACCTGGATGCCATCCTGACCGCTGCTATCGATCTCTCCATTGTAGATATAGACAGAATCGCCGCGGGCATTGATCGGGTCGGAATAGCCTACAAATGTTTGGGGAGTTGATCCTCCGACATATACCCCCTCATTCACGGAACGGGTTACCTTAAAATCATGCAGAT
>JAYRZH010000205.1:0-1213 GCA_041916555.1 Chitinophagaceae bacterium
CTTAGTGAAACAATAGGAAGTAAGTACAATACCGGTTAATTGCCCCGCCACCAGGCGGGGCATTTTTTTTAAAGAAGGCTGTTTCCTATATACCCACCCAACTCCATCATCCAGGCAATTCCCAGGTGAACGATCAATCCACCTACAACAGAGCGGGAATGATAACTCACTATCCCCAATAACATACCTCCGCCAAAGGAACTGATACATTCAAACAATGGCTTGCCAAAATGAATGCTACAATAGAAACAGGCCATGGGTAAAATAGCGTCACGACCGGCAAACCGGGCAAAAGAGAATATGAGGAAGCCCCGGAAAAATACTTCGATCCCGATAAAATCACTTCCATACGACAATTCAAAAAGTACTTTCTTCCACCAGGTATTGTCCAGCGCATCCAGGTAAGGCAATACTGTCTTCATCTTTGGGTACATGCTCAGAAAATCTGCCTGGGTGGAAGCAAACATGATCAGGGGAACCATGAAAAGCAACATAAAAAAATAAGGACGAAGCGGGGTATTCTTAATGGTCAACCCGTGGAAGGAACCTTCCTTTTTGTTGTAAAAAAAATAAAGAACCACAAACACAAGGAGCAAACGGGAAGGCCAATATAATATGTAATCCCAATAATCTTTTTTTTCACCCGGTAAAATCCAGGTAGCCGGAGCGCCATGACCGGCTTTTAAGGAGAAAAGCAAGATGGCGCTGATAAAAAGCAATAGAAAGTAGGGATTGGAAAAATAATGACGGCCCGTAAACCAGGTGGTGAATAGATATGGCAGTCCAAATGACAGCGAAAACAAAATGATTTTCCCCAAAACTCCCGCTCCAGGTATTACGGAATTGGTGGTCAATGCTTCTTCCAGTCCATATTGGTAATTCAGGAATACCAGGATGGCGGTCATCAACATACAAACCGCTAAAAGCTTCTTATTCAGGTGGTTCTTATAGTCAGACAGGTATGGCCAAATGGTCTTCATATGAATGGAAAAGTAGTTTTTTTTAACGGGGTATTAAACTTTTTTCATGCAACCCCTTCTTAAAATACGAACCTGATTTTTTGAACCCTATAAAACGTATAGCCATGAAATTTTTTGCCCTGAAAAGAATGAGTACTTTATTGCTCGCCAGTTTGCTCTTTGTTTTTTTGTATTCCTGTCAGAAAGAAAACAGTGCCAATACCAGTGAGTCCTTAACGTCAGAAGAAGCGGTT
>JAYRZH010000206.1:0-1195 GCA_041916555.1 Chitinophagaceae bacterium
TTAAGGAACTGGAGGCAAAACTGGGACTTAAGTTTGAACACCGTCATGGAAAGGAATATTATGTATCTCAATTAAAAGCCGAGCATGTAGGCATTATCAAAAAGGCGGAGGAGGAAAAATCACTGCTGCAACTACTGGATGAATGGTTGGTCCGAATGCCATTTTTTGAGCAAGGGGAGAATTGGGCAAGTTTTTCCACTACGCAACCTGCAGAGCCGGGAATGCACCCGTTTTGGCAGGAGTACCGTTACCAGTTAGTCCAAAGCCTGGCGGATGTGGAAAAGGGAAATTTACAGGCTTTTGATCAGGTCTTTTTTTCGGAGGTCCCTGATCCGGAACGAACCCTGTCACCCGCCTCCAGCCGGGCGGCCTTATTCATCATGCTGTATAGGGGTTATCCTATCTTGCAATTGCCTTACCAGTTATTGAATGTATTGCTGGAGATCGATGAACAATTGAGCAGTTGGCGATACCGCCATATGAATATGGTACACCGGATCATTGGCACCAGGATTGGGACAGGGGGAAGTACGGGAAAGGATTACCTGCGTGCAGCAGCCGACAAACATTATATCTTCAAAGACATTGCCCGGCTCACCGGGTTCCTTATTGAGCGGAAAAGATTGCCCGTTTTGGGAAGGGAAATGGAGCAGAGGTTGGGCTTTTTTTGATTTCATTGATTACGCGGATTGCACGGATTTCAAGGATTGTCAGGTTCAGGATAGAACACTCTATGATATTTTGATTAGAGTAATCCCTTAAATCCGTACAATCCGCGTGTAATTAATGAAATCAAACCTGTTAATTCCCGAAGGTATATCTCACGGCAAAACCGCCCCAGCCGCCATAAAAACCACGACCGGTACCGAATTCGATGGAGGGTTGCCAGTCAAGGGAGAGGTTGATGGGGGCGTTGTTGAATTTATAGTCAAGACCCAGAACGCCATCCACGCCAAAATACGCGCCATCGCCATATTTGGTATTGTAGAACCCAACGTGGGCGCCGGGTCCGATATACCAGCGAAGGCCACCGGCATTGCTTATATCACCATGGATTTCATATAACCCGGTAAAACGGGCGCCCTGTGACCAGAAATACCCGATCAATTCGCCGGCGTTTTTTTCATCAAAGAAATGTTTGAGGGAGATGCCACCACCATCCCAGAACTTAACCCCTAAGGCTGTATTATAATCC
>JAYRZH010000207.1:0-1132 GCA_041916555.1 Chitinophagaceae bacterium
TGAATATTTATTCTTAGGCATTGGCAAGCTCCAGAAGAAAATCATACAGATGACTGGCATCACTCAGATCGATCTCTTTACCATCTTTTTCTGTTGCAACTCCGGGGTAATATGCTGAACCGAATTCAAGATCAAACATGAAGTATTCAATCCATGAGTGAGGATGGTTATCCATGAAGGCAAGTTGAAGCAGTTTGATGATCTGGTTGTTGATCAGGTGGTTATCATACCTAACTATTGAAGCATCTGGGAATAAACTTTCGATGGTTTCAGCAAAGTGATCATCATACTTCACCTGCTTCTGAATGGCATCCATCGTTTCTATGAATAGATCACGATCTATTCGGATGGTTCCTGCGGGCGATGTTTTCATTGTCTCTCTCCTTTATTGGTTTTTGAATAAGTCTATTGTGCTGAAATCAAGGTGCTTAATTACGTGCAGTTCATCCGGTTTAAGGGCACGTTCAACCGTGACCGTGACCTTACGACAGGTCCTGCACTGCTTTTTCCGGATGATATAAGTCTGGTAGCTTTCACTGTTTGGTGTCCAGCTTCCGAGGCTTCCGTCGCAGAACCGGCATCCCACCCGGTCAGGCTCATCCTGGTTAAACTCAACCGTGTAAAAGACATGGTTGCAGACCGTATCCGAGCAGACCCGTCTGCGGTACCGCAGTTGGTTATAAATCGCCCTGAACTGATGAACGCCGGTGCCTGAACCGCATACCGGACACTCAATCCCCGTTCTAAATTTCCCCATGATCCGCCCATCTCTGAATTGATCTCCAGTTACTGGCCCGGCGGAGCTGCTGAACCTGATAGCCCTTTGCAAGCCACTCACGGGCATCATCACGGGTTAGTTTCTTCCCCCGCAGGTCTTCAATGGCATCGGCAGGTACGGCTGATTTAGGAACCGACTGACGGGCAATCCGGTCAGATTTCTTTTTCTCGTTATCCTCTATTTTATGGTTCCGGCGGGCATCAACGAAGGCAACCAGATTTACCAGTGTCGGGAAGATTCCGCCCAGGGCAATTGAGTCGGCAAGGGTCATCTTGCCCGAGTTCATGTAGACCGTAATGTTCACATAGATCTGGAACATGGCCACCACCCCGATAGCCGTCCAGAGAACAGAAT
>JAYRZH010000208.1:0-1069 GCA_041916555.1 Chitinophagaceae bacterium
TGGCACCACCACGATCAAACCACTACTGGGAAGCGCAGCTGCCGCGTTCTTCACGAATCTTCCAGATATTCTTGAGCCAGCGACCTCCCCGAATCATCGTGCAATTTTCCATAGCCTCGCATTCGCCGCACTCCTTGGTACCTGCTTGTACCAACTAAACCAATGGCAAACCGAGACTGAGTTGGAATCGCTGCTGAAGGGTGTAGGCATGCTTGCCGTATTGGCATACCTGATTCACCTCGCGCTTGACTTTACGACAGCCAAGTCCCTTCCGCTGATTGGATAGAGGGCCACAACGATGCGTGAAGCCTTGAATGAATTTCTGGTTGTGCTGGCCTACTCAACCAAGACCCAGCTTGCTGTGATCTTCGGACTGGCATTTTTTGTGGGCACAATGGTAGCGGGAGACTATTTCACCAGCCATCTGGAGATACACGGGATACTGGCCCCGCTAACCGATGTGGTTCGCGAAAAAATTGCCCATAGATATGACAAAGCTGCGTTGGCCAGCTTGGCTGGTTTTCTTCTTCTCGCCGTCAAATGCTACAAAAAAGACCGGAAGCGGCTCCTTCGCTTTTGAATGATCGCTCAATAAATCGACAGGAGTTCTGGCACCCCAGAGTGCCATCGGAATCCAATGCCAAATGAAAAAAAACAGATAACCAGCTATTGAAATCACATCACCCGACCACATGTGGGTTGTTTCCAGCTAGTAGCGGTCGCAAAGAGAACGAATAACAACATGACGAACGCTCTACTGCCAGCAATTCAAGTAAATCCAACCCCCGCGCCGGACAACCTAGCAGATCAAGAACTTGCCACTTGGCTTGACGCCTGCTGGAGGGCGAACCGCCGAGTGGGTTATCTGCACGGTTCTTATCTCTGCAAGGTCGCAGATCTGTCCGACCCGAACCTAACCCTTCATCCTGCTGATCCGGAAAATGAAACAAAAAAGGTTCTCAAGAAGCTGGTGACCCGTAGCCTCCTGCAGCATCTCGAATTGCCCCAAACCACCCTGGCACATGCGCGCACTATCGATCCTTCCTGGATATTGTTTCCGGTGGATTCT
>JAYRZH010000209.1:0-1051 GCA_041916555.1 Chitinophagaceae bacterium
TAGGGCAACCCCAACCTGACCTCTTTTGGCCCCCCCCCATTCACATTAAACATTAAAACCTGACCCTTCCGTTCCGCCCTTAGATGAAAAAAATCGCACTGAGTGTCACGTCGTTGTTGCTGGGAGGGTGTCTCACTATTGATCAGCCTGCTCCTTATTCCTCGGGCGGAAGTTACTATCCTTCGGCAACAACACCAGCACCTGCTCCAGCCTCAGCGGTTGATCCTCGAAGTTCCTTAGAGGGATGCATGATCGTGGCCGAAGACGGCCAAGTTTTAGGCCTGATTACTTCGAACGCTTACAACTCAGATTCATTTCTTAACGAATTCGGAAGATACGGTGGCAAATATAGCGCCACATCCATCTGGAATGAATATGGGCAGTATGGTGGAGAATATTCCAGACTCTCTCCTTTTAATCCTTATACGAATACACCTCCACGTATCATTGCCCGAAACGGAAGCTTCGTCGGATACCTCACGGTCAACCAATACAAGACGCCCAGCGTCAGTCCATGGGCAGTGGTTGCGCTTATGAAGTGAGAGGCCTCGAAAGGGGTAAGCCCAACCTAACTTCATTTCTTCCTCTTAAACCTACCACTTTGATCGCTATGACCTGGGCTAATTTTCTCAAAGACTATGCCGCCAATATATTGACCGTAGTAACGCTCCTATTGTTAGCGTATCAGATATGGAGCAGTAATCAGCAGTTTCGGATTTTGAACAAAGGGTATATCGACGTTGTGCCCGTTCTAGGACCAATCCGCCCAGATTTTGGACAGGCAGGCATTCCTGAAGATTACGCACCAACTATGCCTGTGGCAGGGTTCAAATGTGAATTCAATCTGACCAATGTGGGTAATCTTCCAATTTGGTATCAGGCGACTAAATATACGGTTTTCTTTAAAGAGAGTCCGCTTATTCCGGTTGAGCTAAAAAAATTTAGACCCGCTGTTATTTATCCAAAACAAACCATCAATTTCAGAATTCCGATGTTGAAGATAACAGATGCCGGAACGTCGCTACTATTTTCGGCCGTCGATAAGGCTCCC
>JAYRZH010000210.1:0-1036 GCA_041916555.1 Chitinophagaceae bacterium
GCTATACTGTTTAGGGTTGGATACAATGAACATATACCCTTCCAACTGCCCTTCGGGAGAAGTGATCTCCCGCCGGATGATATAAGTGAACCGGTCATAGGAGTTATCATAATAATAGAAGCCGGGGGTATTGGTAGGTTTTGCCTGAACCGTGAAAATTGTATTGAGGGTATTAAAGGGCTGGTTTTCCTCATTGTATAATCCCCGTCCCTGGTTGTCGAACATAAACAGGCGGGTATCAAAAATATTCAGGTAGCCGCTGCTTTTGAGGATACTGTCCCGGAGATAGGCGTTCTCCGTTTCATTAAAAAAGCGGTTGAAATTACGAGTCAGGAATTCATTATCGATATAGGTAAGGGCGATACTGAGTGTCCTTTCCGTGGTAGGGTCGGTGGTAATGGAGATACGTTGAGCCAGGGCCTTTCTTTTCTCAAATTCCTTTTTGGCGTTCTCCGTCATCATAATGGCGGCATTGGACACGGAGAAGGCAAAGATCCAGAACAACACCCCCGCTACACTGATATTAAACCGGTTGAAGAAAAGATCCTTTTTATACAAGAGCCAGGCATAACCCAGCATCCAGATAAGCGCTTTCAGATAAAAATGGGTGAGCGGGTTGCCAAAGCTCAGGGTGAGGTACAACAAACCAGTCAGGGCAATAAGGCCAAAAACCGGGAATAGCATTCCGTCAAACAACGAATAGATATACCGGAAGATCAATTTGCTCAGGTAGAAATAGCCAAGGGAAATGGCAGCCAGGATCACAAACCCGACGATGGAATCGATGGTCAGGCTGAATACATCCGTAACCTGAAAAGATATTTGGGAGTCGGCTACAAGACCCCGGGTCACATTGGCGGTATAAAAGGTAAAAAACACAAATCCTGAAATAGCCAAAACGCCAAGGCCCCAATCTTTAAAGGAGGGGGAAGGGCTTCTTTGCAGGGTACGTTCACCGATTTTGGACCAGGTAAAAACGGCGATCCACCAGAACAGGACTGAATTGATCAGGAGGTCGCCCAGTGATTTCATTACC
>JAYRZH010000211.1:0-1033 GCA_041916555.1 Chitinophagaceae bacterium
TGCGGTACCTGGGTGAAAGAGGGCTGGATAAGTTGATCCTTGACCTTAGGCAACCGGTATTGGGCATTTGTCTTGGTATGCAACTCATGTGCCGGTATTCGGCGGAAAATGACACGCCTTGCCTGGGTATTTTTGAGGAACGGGTAGAGAAATTTGACGTGACAGCACAGGGGTTGAAAGCGCCTCAAATGGGGTGGAACAATATTTTTGACCTGAAGACAGACCTGTTTCAGGGCGTGGAGGAAGACAGCTATTGTTATTTTGTTCATGGTTATTATGCGGCTATTGGAGAGCATACCATTGCTACCACACAATATGGACTGCCCTACAGTTCCGCCCTTTCCCGGGACAATTTTTTTGGTGTACAGTTTCACCCGGAAAAGAGTGCGGCGACTGGTGAAACCATTCTAAAGAATTTTATACGTTTATAGTTATGCAGATCATTCCGGCAATAGATATCATTGATGGAAAATGCGTCAGGCTGACAGAAGGGGATTATACGCAAAAGAAAATTTACAATGAAAACCCCCTGGAAGTGGCCCAACAATTTGAGGATGCCGGTTTGAAACGGTTACACCTGGTTGACCTTGATGGGGCAAAGGCAGGGGCTGTGAAAAACTGGAAAGTGCTGGAACAACTGGCAGGAAAAACGGGTTTGGAAATTGATTTTGGCGGCGGATTAAAAAAGGAGGAAGACCTGCATATCGTGTTCAATTCCGGCTCTAAATGGGCTACCATTGGCAGCAAGGCCGTAAAAGAAGAAGAAGAATTCGGAACCTGGTTGAATCAGTTTGGACCAGGCCGTTTTCTGCTTGGCGCCGATGTTCGAAATGAAAAGATCGCGGTATCCGGATGGTTGGAAACCACCGATATCTGGGTGTATGATTTTATTGAAAAGTATCAAGCCAAAGGCATAGAGCAGGTTTTTTGTACAGATGTCAGCAAAGACGGCAGGCTGGAAGGCCCGGCACTGGAGCTGTATAAGAACATTTTGTCCAAATTCAAGGGCCTTTTCTTTATTGCCAGTGGGGGA
>JAYRZH010000212.1:0-1028 GCA_041916555.1 Chitinophagaceae bacterium
GACAGTGTATATGATGGGCCTTTTGGTCTTTTACCATATCGCCGACTTCACGGATCAAAACTGGATGCAGGGATACTTTTATTGGGACAAGGGAAAAGATCTTTTGTTTATCGCGGCAATCTATTATTTAACCAGACGACAGCGGGCGGTCCTTGTGATCCTGCTGTTTAGTGCAATTCGCTTCGTATGGGAGTTAGTAGCAAACCTCACAGGTTTACCTATCAACAATATTCCGGTAATAAACTGGCTGTTCATCCTGTGCCTGGCCGCATGGGGGGCGCTGCTCTTAAAGGTGAAAAAATGACGTCTCTGAAAATGGCAATGCTATTTCTGAATTACCTCGGATGGACCGGGTACACGTATGTGCTGTTCATCAACCTGGACAACTGGAAGGGGGGGGTCCTTGGATTTCTGGCCGTTGTGTATATGGGACTCAGGATTTACTTCTACTACAAACGGGAAACCCAGGCTTCCGAAAAGAGGGAACTGGAATTGAAACACATGAAGCGAATTGATAAAAAGGAGGAGGAAAAAAATGAAGAATAACCTGATTATTTTTTTGGCCGTACTGGCCGTGGCTGCGGCGAGCTGTACGAGCTGCCGGGTGACCAAGGACCTGCACCGGTCCAGCGTGGATAGTACCGCCTATTACCGTGACCAGTCCATCCGGTTGAAGGATAGCCTTTCCTGGCTGGATTCCGTGCATACGGAAACGGTCAAAAGCTGGCTGGAATTCGGGGCGGTCTTCCAGGAGGAGTGCCCGCCTTGCCCGGATACAAGTGCAGCGAGCGGGTTGCGTGATCACCACACCGGTCCGTCCGCGGATCCGCGCGACTTCTTGCCCATTACCCGGGTGGAAACAAAGCCGGACGGCTCCACGATCTTCCAAACAAACCAACGACTCAAAGCCCTCAACCTGAATTATTCCACCCTGGCCAGCCGGTATGACAGCGTGAGCAAGGCCAGCCAGTTGAAGGATAGGACAATCATGAACCTTGAGAAAATTATCCAGCTATCCAAAAAGGAAA